>NZ_JBPTTK010000011.1:0-138461 GCF_053290175.1 Enterobacter sp. 186315
CAAATATCGTACCCGTCTGTTTTGCCCGGTGGCGCTGACGCTTACCGGGCCTACAAACGTCGCTTAGCATCGTAGGCCGGGTAAGGCGAAGCCGCCACCCGGCTTTTGTTTGTCCGCTCCTCCCCCTCCCCATATGTTGACCTGTGTCTCATAATTTAAATTTTGCCATCCTGGGTGATTCTCAATCGCTCTATGTTACCCGTATCATTCGCGTGGGCACTAAGCACCCTCATAACAGCCGACTAAACTAAACAGTTTCACAGGCATCAGTATTAGTGCCGTTACCACTCTGTTCCCAGTTGGGACAAACGGAACCTGTCGTTGAAACAATGACGTTACCCATAACAATTAAAGGCCAGGTAAATCATGCCATTAGTCATCGTAGCTATCGGTGTAGTCTTATTACTGCTGTTGATGATCCGTTTCAAAATGAACGGATTTATCGCTCTGGTTCTGGTGGCGCTTGCAGTCGGTTTGATGCAAGGGATGCCGCTGGTAAAAGTTATCAGCTCCATTAAAGCCGGGGTTGGCGGCACGCTCGGCAGCCTGGCGCTGATCATGGGCTTCGGCGCCATGCTCGGTAAAATGCTGGCAGACTGCGGCGGCGCGCAGCGTATCGCGACCACGCTGATTGCAAAGTTCGGCAAGAAACACATCCAGTGGGCCGTGGTGTTAACCGGCTTCACCGTGGGCTTCGCGCTGTTCTATGAAGTGGGCTTCGTGCTGATGCTGCCGCTGGTGTTCACCATCGCTGCGGCGGCCAATATCCCGCTGCTGTACGTCGGTGTGCCAATGGCGGCGGCGCTGTCCGTTACCCACGGCTTCCTGCCTCCGCACCCGGGTCCAACCGCTATCGCGACCATCTTCCACGCCGACATGGGTAAAACCCTGCTGTTCGGTACGATTCTGGCGATCCCAACCGTTATCCTCGCCGGTCCGGTCTTTGCCCGCACGCTGAAGGGTATCGATAAGCCCATCCCGGAAGGTCTGTACAACGCGAAAACCTTCACCGAAGAAGAGATGCCTGGCTTTGGCGTCAGCGTCTGGACCTCTCTGGTGCCGGTCGTGCTGATGGCAATGCGCGCGATTGCGGAGATGATCCTGCCAAAAGGTCACCCGTTCCTCTCCGTGGCGGAGTTCCTCGGCGACCCGGTCATGGCGACCCTGATTGCGGTGCTGATTGCGATGTTTACCTTCGGTCTGAACCGCGGTCGTTCTATGGATCAGATTAACGACACGCTGACCTCGTCCATCAAAATCATCGCGATGATGCTGCTGATTATCGGCGGCGGCGGTGCGTTCAAGCAGGTTCTGGTCGACAGCGGCGTGGACAAATACATCGCGTCCATGATGCATGAAACCAACCTGTCTCCGATCTTCATGGCGTGGTCTATCGCGGCGGTACTGCGTATCGCGCTCGGCTCTGCCACCGTGGCGGCGATTACGGCGGGCGGGATTGTTGCCCCGCTGATTGCGACCACCGGCGTTAGCCCTGAGCTGATGGTGATCGCGGTCGGTTCCGGTAGCGTGATTTTCTCTCACGTTAACGATCCGGGCTTCTGGCTGTTCAAGGAGTACTTCAACCTGACGATTGGTGAAACCATCAAGTCCTGGTCAATGCTGGAAACCATTATTTCCGTGTGCGGCCTGGTCGGGTGTCTGCTGCTGAATATGGCGCTTTAACCCCTCACCCCAACCCCTCTCCCCATAGGGGCGAGGGGCTCGATCGGTTCCCTCTCCCCCCGGGAGAGGGTTAGGGTGAGGGAAAATTACCGCTTCTTACTCACTGCCCGCCTGCGTTTATCCAAATCCTTGATCAGCCTGTTCACCCCGTCGTCGGCAAACATCTTCTCAATGGTGGTGGATAACTTACGCCGCCAGTTCTTGTACTGGTAGCTGGTCCCCGGAATGTTCACCGGGTCAGTCATGTCCAGCCAGTCTTCCGGCTGAAGCCCCAGCAGCGCGCTGTTGCTGTCGGCGATATAGCGCTGCAAACCCCGGTTCAGGGCAGGCGTCATCTTCATCAACGAGGCCTTATGCCCGGTGCGTTTTGGCAGGCAGCCGTGCTTGTGCAGCGCGTCGAGCAGCCCCTGCTTCGACAGCTCGCGATCCTGATACAGCCCGCGCAACACCTCTTCGTCCGGATACAGGCCGAGGGTTTTGCCGAGGGTCAGGTCGCCGCTTTCCCAGTAGCCGCGCAGCACAGGAAGATCATGCGTCGTCGCGACAGCCATTGATTGTTCCGGATACGCCTGCGGCGCGCGGAAGGTCTTCTCGTGGTCGTTTTCAAAATAGAGCACTTTGTAGGAGTAAACGCCGCTGTCGCGCAGTTTGCTAACGATCTCAACCGGTACGGTCCCCAGATCTTCGCCAATCACCATACACTGATGACGCTTACTCTCCAGGGCCAGAATCGACAGCAGATCGTCCACCGGATACTGCACGTAGGCGCCGTGGTCGGCGGTTTCGCCGTACGGGATCCACCACAGACGCAGCACCGACATCACGTGGTCGATACGCAGCGCGCCGCAGTTCTGCATGTTGGCGCGCAGCAGGTCGATAAACGGCTCGTAGGCGCGGGCGGCCATGACGTGCGGATCCATCGGCGGCAGCCCCCAGTTCTGGCCGAGCGGGCCAAGAATATCCGGTGGCGCCCCGACGGAGGCTTTCAGGCAGTACAGCTCGCGGTCGCACCAGGTTTCCGCGCCCCCTTCCGCCACGCCCACCGCCAGATCGCGGTACAGGCCAATCGGCATCTTATAGCCCTGGCTCACCTGCCAGCAGGCGGCGAACTGGCTGTACGCCAGCCACTGAAGCCACAGGTAGAACTCCACCTCATCGGCGTATTCTTCGCAGAAGGCTTTCACCTCCGGCGTGTCGACGCGCTGGTACGCTTCCGGCCATACCGGCCAGCCCCAGCGCAGCTCATCCTCTTTCACCTGATACGCATGAAGCGCATCAAACGCCGCCTGCCAGTAAAGGCTCTCGCCCTCCTGCAAAATAAACTGGCGGAACGCCGACATCTGCTCGTCGTCGCGTTGAGAGAACCCTTTCCACGCCAGGCGCAGCGCGGCCATTTTCAGGGAGGTCACCGTCGAGTAGTCCACCCAGTCGGCGTCGCGCGCGTGCTTAAGCATCTGCTGCGTGGTATCGAGCTTCCACCACGCCTGCGCCTCTTTGCTGTTTTTGAAATCGTCCAGCGCGTTAACGTCGATATAAATCACGTTCAGCCAGCGGCGGGACGACGGGCTGTACGGGCTGGCGCTCTCCGGGTTCGCCGGATAGAGCGCGTGGATCGGGTTGAGGCCGATAAACGCGCCGCCGCGCTCGCCCACGTCGGCCAGCATCTTTTTCAGATCGCCGAAATCGCCAATGCCCCAGTTGCTGTCGGAGCGCAGGGTATAAAGCTGCACGCACGCGCCCCACAGCTTTTTACCGTCGAGCAGCGCCTGCGGCTCGTAGCAGCGCTTCGGCGCGACGATCAGGCGGCAGTGAAAACGCCTGTCGTCCTGGGTCAGGGTTAAGGTGTGGTATCCCTCCGGCAGCTTTGCCGGAAGGTTCAGGGTTTTACCGCCGGTGGCGTGGCCTTTGTGCTGCTGCCCCTCTTCGGTGGTGAGCAGCCAGCTAAACTCGCCGCGTCCCTCTACCGCCAGCGGCATCTTCTTGCCGGCGGTGAAGACCTTTACGGGTGGCACCGGCGCTGCCGACGCTTTCGCGTCGGCTTTGTGCATGGCGTCCAGCAAACGTCTTTTGGTGTCAGCGCCAATTGACTGTGGTTTGCCGTGAGCATTGATATAACTGAGGCCGATCCCCGCCGCCTGCGCGGCACTGTCCAGACGTTTGCTATCCATTGCGCTTCCTTAGCGTTTTGCCTGCCAGATACGAGCCTGATAATCACGGATTGAGCGGTCGGAGCTGAACATGCCGCAGCGGGCAGTGTTCAGAATGCACGCGCGGGTCCAGGCGTCCTGGTCGCGGTAGAGCACGTCCACCTGCTTCTGCGCCTCAACGTAGGCCGCGAAGTCCGCCATCACCAGGTATGGGTCGCCGCCCTGCTTGCCGAGGCTTTGCAGCATCTGGTCAAAGGTGTGCTTATCGCCGTCGCTGTATTTGCCGCTTTCCAGCTCCTTCAGCACCGCATCAAGCACTTTGTCTTTCTTACGCCATTTCACCGGATCGTAGCCTTTGGCCTTGATGGCTTTTACCTGCTCAACGGTGTTACCGAAGATAAAGATGTTCTCCTCTCCGACCTTCTCGGCGATTTCGACGTTCGCGCCGTCAAGGGTTCCCACGGTCAGCGCGCCGTTCAGGGCCAGCTTCATGTTGCCGGTGCCGGAGGCCTCTTTACCTGCGGTAGAGATCTGCTCGGAGATATCCGCCGCCGGGATCAGCATTTCCGCCGCCGATACGCAGTAATCGGGCAGGAACACCACCTTCAGCTTGTCGCCCACTTTCGGGTCGTTGTTGATCGCTTCCGCCACTTTGTTGATGGCCAGAATGATATTCTTCGCCAGGTAGTAGCCCGGCGCGGCTTTCGCCCCGAACAGGAACACGCGCGGCACGCGGTCGGCCTGCGGGTTCTCGCGGATCTCTTTGTAGAGCGCAAGAATGTGCAGCAGGTTCAGGTGCTGACGCTTGTACTCGTGCAGGCGCTTAATCTGAATATCGAAGATGGCGTTCGGGTTGATCTCAATGCCGGTACGCACCTTCACGAACTCCGCCAGACGCACCTTGTTCTGAAGCTTGATCGCGCGGTACTGCTCGCGGAATTTGGCGTTGTCGGCCTGTTTTTCCAGGTTGATGAGCTGGTCCAGATCGTTGGCCCACTCTTTCTTCAGGGTCTTGTCGAGCAGGGCCGCCAGCAGCGGGTTGCACTGCTTGATCCAGCGGCGCGGCGTGATGCCGTTGGTCACGTTATGGAATTTGGTTGGCCACAGGTGGTGGTATTCCGGGAACAGATCTTTGACCACCAGATCCGAGTGCAGCGCCGCCACACCGTTGACCGCAAAGCCGCTCACCACGCACATGTTCGCCATGCGCACCTGTTTGTCGTGAACCACCGCCAGCTTCGCCCAGACCGCGTCGTCGCCCGGCCAGGTTTTCTCCACCAGAATTTTAAACTGGTCGTTGATTTTATTGATGATCTGCATGTGGCGCGGCAGCAGGGTTTTCACCAGCTTCTCGTCCCAGCACTCCAGCGCCTCCGGCATCAGGGTGTGGTTGGTGTAGGCGAAGGTGCGGCTGGTGATGGCCCAGGCGTCGTCCCAGCTCAGCTGATGTTCATCAATCAGCACGCGCAGCAGTTCCGGGATAGCAATCGTCGGGTGGGTGTCGTTCAGCTGGATAACTTCGAAGTCCGGCAGCTGCGCCAGCTTGCGGCCTTCCAGGTGATGACGGCGCAGGATATCCGCCACTGAGCAGGCGCACTGGAAGTACTGCTGCATCAGGCGCAGCTTTTTGCCCGCCAGATGGTTGTCGTTCGGGTAGAGCACTTTGGTCAGCTTTTCGGCGTCGATGCCCTGCTGCTCGGCGCGCAGGAAATCGCCGTCGTTGAATTTGGTCAGGTTGAACGGATGCGCGTGCTTCGCCTGCCACAGGCGCAGCGGCTGCGCCACGCTGTTGCGGTAGCCGAGCACCGGCAGATCCCAGGCTTCACCGGTAATGGTGAACGCCGGCTCCCACAGCCCCTGTCGGGTCACTTTACCGCCAATCCCCACCTGCACATCGAGCTGCGCGTTGTGGCGGAACCACGGGTAGGTATTGCGGTGCCAGTCGTCCGGCGCTTCCGTCTGATGCCCGTCCACGAAGGACTGGCGGAACAGGCCGTACTGGTAGTTCAGGCCATAGCCCGTCGCCGACTGCCCGACGGTCGCCATTGAATCCAGGAAACAGGCTGCCAGACGACCCAGGCCGCCGTTGCCCAGCGCCGGGTCAATCTCTTCTTCCAGCAGATCGGTCAGGTTGATGTCATGCTCTTTCAGCACATCGCCCACGTCCTGATACCAGCCGAGGTTCAGCAGGTTGTTGCCGGTCAGGCGACCAATCAGGAACTCCATTGAAATGTAGTTAACGTGACGCTGGCCTTTCACGGGCTTCGCCACCGGTTGAGCGTCCAGCTGCTCTGCGAGCGCACCGCTCACGGCCTGCCACCACTGGTGAGGCGTCATGTCGTTTGCAGCATGTAAACCAAAACGCTGCCACTGACGCGTCAGGGCAGCCTGAAATTGAGCTTTGTTGAAAGTAGGCTGTGACATAGGGAATCGGCATCCTGTTGAAAGAAAAAACACGTTGGCGCTAGTGTGCCTGGCTCATTTCTCCTCTTCCTCCTCCTGTCGGGGATTAGACAGGGAGGAGTAGCGGGGATGAGCGTAAAAGTGTGATCGAGGCCACTTAGTGAGCATAGTTTGCCTGTGACCCTAATGGGTAAAGATAGCCCATCAGAAGGGTAAAAAATGAAAAGCAGTTTCGAGGGAAATTGATCCGCGTGGAAATGATTACTTACGTTGAATAATATTTTCAGAAATGAGGTTTGTCTCAGGTGACTATTAAACCCGGTCAACTTTACCGAAACTTAATTAACTTTGACGTCATTATACCTTTCTGAAACCAGTTACAATTTAAGCGCACTAAATGCATACAATCCAGCATCCACGCGGGATGTGGGCCATTTCAGAAAGTTCCAGCACCTATAAGAATATTTTGTGACACAGTGCAAATTCAGAGGCACAAAAATTAGACATAACTTGCAATAACTTCCTTTCTGGCCGACCTTATATCCATTAATTACGAAGCGCAAAAAAAATAAATTCTCTCGTTCCCCACAGTGAAGTGAAAACTATGTTGATTCCGTCCAAATTAAGTCGCCCGGTTCGCCTTGACCACACGGTGGTGCGCGAGCGTCTGCTGGCTAAACTTTCCGGCGCGCATAATTTCCGACTGGCGCTGGTGACGAGCCCTGCGGGTTATGGAAAAACAACGCTCATTTCGCAATGGGCCGCAGGGAAAAGCGATCTTGGCTGGTACTCTCTGGATGAGGGTGATAACCAGCAGGAGCGTTTCGCCAGCTATCTGATTGCCGCTATTCAGCAGGCCACCAACGGCCACTGCGTGACCAGCGAAGTGATGGTGCAAAAACGCCAGTATGCGAGCCTCTCTTCGCTTTTTTCACAGCTCTTTATCGAACTCGCCGAATGGCATCGCCCGCTCTACGTGGTGATTGATGATTACCATCTGATCACTAACCCGGTGATTCATGAGTCGATGCGTTTCTTCCTGCGCCATCAGCCGGAGAATCTCACCCTGGTGGTGCTGTCGCGCAACCTGCCGCAGCTCGGTATTGCGAACCTGCGCGTGCGCGACCAGCTTCTGGAAGTGGGCAGCCAGCAGCTCGCCTTTACCCATCAGGAAGCCAAGCAGTTCTTCGACTGCCGCCTGACGTCGCCGATTGAGGCCGCCGAGAGCAGCCGCCTGTGCGACGACGTGGCCGGATGGGCGACCGCGCTCCAGCTGATTGCCCTCTCCGCTCGCCAGAATAACAGCCCGACGCACCAGTCCGCGCGTCGACTGTCCGGGATCAACGCCAGCCACCTGTCCGACTATCTGGTGGACGAAGTGCTCGACAGCGTTGACCTCTCCACCCGCCATTTCCTGCTGAAAAGCTCCCTGCTGCGCTCGATGAACGACGCGCTGATTGTCCGCGTGACCGGCATTGAGAACGGCCAGCTTCAGCTTGAAGAGATTGAACGTCAGGGCCTGTTCCTGACGCGCATGGACGATCCCGGCGAGTGGTTTAGCTATCACCCGCTGTTTGGCAGCTTCCTGCGCCAGCGCTGCCAGTGGGAGCTGGCCGTTGAGCTGCCGGACATCCACCGCGCCGCCGCAGAAAGCTGGATGGCGCAAGGGTTCCCGAGCGAGGCCATTCACCACGCGCTCGCCGCGGGTGACGCCAATATGCTGCGCGACATCCTGCTTAACCACGCGTGGGGATTGTTTAACCACAGCGAGCTGACCCTGCTGGAAGAGTCTCTAAAAGCGCTGCCGTGGGAAAGCCTGCTGGAGAACCCGCGCCTGGTGCTGCTTCAGGCCTGGCTGATGCAGAGCCAGCACCGCTACAGCGAAGTGAACACCCTGCTGGCGCGCGCCGAGCAGGAGATGGAAAGCGAAATGGATCCGACCCTGCACGGCGAGTTTAACGCCCTGCGCGCGCAGGTGGCGATTAACGATGGCGATCCGGAAGAGGCTGAACGGCTGGCGATGGTGGCGCTCGACGAGCTGCCGCTGGCGAACTTCTACAGCCGCATCGTGGCGACCTCGGTACACGGTGAGGTGCTGCACTGCAAAGGCGATCTCACCCGCTCCCTGGCGCTGATGCAGCAGACGGAACAGATGGCCCGCCGCCACGACGTCTGGCACTACGCGCTCTGGAGCCTGATCCAGCAGAGCGAGATTTTGTTTGCCCAGGGCTTCCTGCAAGCCGCCTGGGAGAACCAGGAGAAGGCGTTCCAGCTGGTTCGCGATCAGCATCTGGAACAGCTGCCGATGCACGAGTTCCTGCTGCGTATTCGCGCCCAGCTGCTGTGGGCGTGGTCGCGTCTGGACGAGGCCGAAAGCTCTGCCCGCCACGGCGTCGACGTGCTGTCGGGCTTCCAGCCGCAGCAGCAGTTGCAGTGTCTGGCGCTGCTGGTGCAGTGCTCGCTGGCGCGCGGCGATCTGGATAACGCCCGCAATCACCTTAACCGCCTGGAAAACCTGCTCGGCAACGGTCAGTACCACAGCGACTGGGTATCGAACGCCGATAAGGTGCGGGTGATTTACTGGCAGATGACCGGCGATAAAAAATCGGCCGCCAACTGGCTGCGCCACACGCCGAAACCGGAGTTTGCCAACAACCACTTCCTGCAAAGCCAGTGGCGCAACATCGCCCGCGTGCAGATCCTGCTCGGCGACTTTGAGCCTGCCGAGATCGTGCTGGAAGAGCTAAACGAAAACGCCCGCAGCCTGCGCCTGATGAGCGATTTAAACCGCAACCTGCTGCTGCAAAACCAGCTTTACTGGCAGGCGGGGCGTAAAAACGACGCCCAGCGCGTACTGCTGGAAGCGTTACAGCTCGCCAACCGCACCGGGTTTATCAGCCATTTTGTGATTGAAGGCGAAGTGATGGCCCAGCAGCTGCGCCAGCTTATTCAGCTCAACACGCTGCCGGAGCTGGATCAGCACCGCGCCCAGCGCATCCTGCGCGAGATTAACCAGCATCATCGCCACAAGTTTGCGCACTTTGACGAGAACTTCGTGGAGCGTCTGCTGAACCACCCGGAAGTGCCGGAACTTATCCGCACTAGCCCGCTCACCCAGCGCGAGTGGCAGGTTCTGGGGCTGATCTATTCAGGCTACAGCAACGAGCAGATTGCGGGAGAGCTGGCGGTCGCGGCGACCACCATCAAAACGCATATTCGTAATTTGTATCAGAAGCTCGGCGTGGCGCACCGTCAGGACGCGGTGCAACATGCGCAGCAGCTGTTGAAGATGATGGGGTATGGAGTGTAATTTTTGTGCGGCCTGATGCCCTCACCCCGGCCCTCTCCCACAGGGAGAGGGAGAACGGCTTTTAGCACAGCTCTAACTGCACATTATTTTCTTTAATTACCTGCAACACCCCCGCTGGCGGCATCACGTCGGTATAGACCGCATTCACCAGGCTGATGCTGCCCATGTTCACCATCGCGTTACGACCAAACTTGGAGTGATCCACCACCAGCATCACGTGGCGTGAGTTTTCGATAATCGCGCGCTTGGTGCGCACTTCGTGGTAGTCAAACTCCAGCAGCGAGCCGTCGCTGTCGATGCCGCTGATCCCGAGAATGCCGAAATCGAGGCGGAACTGAGAGATAAAATCGAGGGTCGCTTCGCCGATAATCCCGCCGTCGCGGCTGCGCAGCTCGCCACCGGCCAGGATGATGCGGAAGTCGTCTTTCTGCATCAGGGTATTCGCAACGTTCAGGTTGTTGGTCACCACGCGCAGGTTTTCGTGCTCAAGCAGCGCGTGGGCCACCGCCTCCGGCGTGGTGCCGATATCAATAAACAGCGTCGCGCCGTTCGGGATCTGGCTCGCCACCTTGCGGGCGATGCGTTCTTTTTCTTCCGTTTGCGTCGCCTTACGGTCGTGCCACGGGGTGTTGACCGAGCTGGACGGCAGCGCCGCGCCGCCGTGGTGGCGCAAAATACGGTTCTGATCCGCGAGATCGTTCAGATCGCGGCGAATGGTCTGCGGGCTGACGGCAAACTGCTCGACCAGCTCTTCGGTGCTGACGTATCCCTGTTTTTTTACCAGTTCGATAATGGCGTCATGACGTTGTGTTTGTTTCATGAAATATCCCTGGGAATTATGTTCGTTTTCGCGCATGAAGCGTGTCGGCAAAGGCCATTGCCAGACCCACGGCCAGCCCGGTGACGTGCGCGCCGTTGGCGATGGACATACCAAACAGATCAAACCATCCGGCAATTAGCCATATTAACGCAAAGGTTATTAAACCACGTTGCAGATAGATGCCGCTTTGCGGGTCGCGCTCGCCGCGCAGCCAGACATAGCCCATCAGGGCATAGACCACGCCCGACAGCCCGCCAAACCACGGGCCGCTAAATTTATGCTGCACGTAGCCGCTGAGCAGGGCGCTGATGATGGTGATCACCAGCAGCTTTCCGGTGCCCAGGCGTTTCTCCACCGCGCCGCCGAGATACCACCACCACAGCAGGTTAAAGAGGATATGCATCACCGAGAAGTGCATCAGCGCGTGGGTGAAGTAACGCCAGACGTCAAACTGCACGGACGGATCGTAAGGCCAAGCAAGGGCAATCATCACCTGCTGATCGCCCACCACGTTCATGATGATAAAGACGACAACACACGCCGCCGCCATCAGCAGGGTCAGCGGCCCCGCGCGCTCGCGCAGGGTGGCAAGAAACGGAAAGCGGCTGTAGCGCAGCCCGCTGTTCGTCTGACCGGAATGCCAGCTTGCGGCCAGGTAACGCGGGTCGCCGGGATTTTCAAGAAAACGCGCCAGTTCGGCATTTACGCGCGCGGCCTGGCTTTCGTCTGCCAGCCAGACGTCGGTTTGCGTATGTTGCTGAATCGTCAGGATAACGCCCTGCGTCGCCATGTAATCGACAAACGCCTGGGCAACGCGCGGATTGGTAAAAGAGGTAATCATCAACATGGGCGGCAGTCGCTTATTTCCACACAAAAGGGGACAGTATAGCGGTATCAGCGCTCAAACGCGTATTCAACTTCTGCCGGGAAATGACGGTGCCAGGCATCAAAGCCGCCGTCCACGCTGTAAACCGCATCGTAGCCCTGCTGGAGCAGGTACTGCGCAGCGCCTTTGCTGCTGTTGCCGTGATAGCACATCACCATCACCGGGGTTTCAAAGTCGTTATCGCGCATAAACGCGCCCAGGGTGTCGTTGGTCAGGTGAAACGCGCCCGGCGTATGGCCCATCGCGAAACTTTGCGGATCGCGGATATCCACCAGCACTGCCGTTCCTTTGTGCATTTTCTGGTGCGCTTCTTCAACGTTAATACATTCAAACTGTTCCATGGAGATCTCTTTCTGTTATTCAGGTTGGGTGCGCTCTGATGCCCTCACCCCAGCCCTCTCCCACAGGGAGAGGGAGAAAAGTAAGTCGCACAATGTTACCCCGTAGTGTACGTCCTGGCGGCGGGGAAACGCCATTATGTTATCCATATCACTCTAAATTGTTTTTTTGATGTTACCAAAAGCGCGTTCCTTTGCTATTATGAGCGATATCGAACATTTCTGAGCTTTAACGAAAGTGCGTGAGGGTGATATGGAAACCAAAGATCTGATTGTGATAGGCGGTGGCATCAACGGTGCCGGTATTGCGGTCGATGCCGCAGGACGCGGTTTGTCCGTGCTGATGCTGGAAGCTAACGACCTCGCCTGCGCGACGTCGTCCGCCAGTTCCAAGCTGATCCACGGTGGCCTGCGCTATCTGGAACACTACGAATTCCGTCTGGTGAGCGAAGCGCTGGCCGAACGCGAGGTGCTGCTGAAAATGGCGCCTCATCTGGCTATTCCAATGCGCTTTCGCCTGCCACACCGCCCGCACCTGCGCCCGGCGTGGATGATCCGCATTGGTCTGTTTATGTACGATCACCTGGGTAAACGCACCAGCCTGCCGGGTTCGACCGGGTTGCGTTTTGGCTCAGAATCGGTGCTTAAGCCTGAAATCGTGCGCGGATTCGAATATTCCGACTGCTGGGTGGACGATGCCCGTCTGGTGCTGGCGAACGCGCAGATGGTGGTGAAAAAAGGCGGCGAGGTGAAAACCCGCACCCGCGCCACCTCTGCCCGTCGTGAAAACGGCCTGTGGATCGTGGAAGCGGAAGATATCGACACCGGCGAAACGTTCAGCTGGAAAGCGCGCGGTCTGGTGAACGCCACCGGCCCGTGGGTGAAACAGTTCTTCGACGACGGGATGCACCTGCCTTCTCCGTACGGTATCCGCCTGATCAAGGGCAGCCATATCGTGGTGCCGCGTGTCCATACCCAGAAGCAGGCCTACATTCTGCAAAACGAAGATAAGCGCATCGTGTTTGTGATCCCGTGGATGGACGAGTTTTCCATCATCGGCACCACCGACGTGGAGTACAAAGGCGATCCGAAGCACGTCGATATCGAAGAGAGCGAGGTGAACTACCTGCTCAAAGTGTACAACGCGCACTTCAAGAAACAGCTGACGCGCGATGACGTGGTCTGGACTTACTCCGGCGTGCGTCCGCTGTGCGATGACGAGTCCGATTCACCGCAGGCGATCACCCGTGATTACACCCTCGACATCCACGACGTAGACGGTCAGGCGCCGCTGCTGTCGGTGTTTGGCGGCAAGCTCACCACCTACCGCAAGCTCGCCGAGCACGCGCTGGAAAAACTGACACCGTACTATAAAGGCATCGGCCAGGCGTGGACGAAGGACGCGGTGCTGCCGGGTGGCGATATCGAAGGCAACCGCGACGACTTTGCAGCGAAGCTGCGCCGTCGTTATCCGTTTATTACCGAATCCATGGCCCGACACTATGCCCGGACCTACGGCAGCAATACCGAGTGGATTTTAGGCGAGGCGAAATCCCTTGCCGATCTCGGGGAGAACTTCGGTCACGAGCTGTACGAAGCCGAACTGCGTTATCTGGTGGAGCACGAGTGGGTGCGCCGTCTGGACGATGCTATCTGGCGTCGTACCAAAGAGGGGATGTGGCTCAACGCTGAGCAGCAGTCTCGCGTGGCGCAGTGGCTGGCGCAGCATGCGGGAAAGGGTGAGCTGTCGCTGGCGTCGTGAGTGAAAAAAAGCCGGGTGGCGGCTCCGCCTTACCCGGCCTACTCGATCGGTGCGGGCTGGTGCCCCCTCACCCTAACCCTCTCCCCGGAGGGGAGAGGGGACTTTAACACCCTCTCCCCTTCGGGGAGAGGGCTGGGGTGAGGGGTTGCTTTTACAACCGCACCGGATCGATATGCCAGATCGAATCGGCATACTCTTTGATGGTTCTGTCAGACGAGAAATAGCCCATATTGGCGATGTTATACATCGCGGCGCTGGTCCACTTCTCCTGCTGGCGGTACAGCTCGTCCACCCTGTCCTGACAATCCACGTAGCTGCGGTAGTCCGCCAGCACCTGATAGTGGTCGCCAAAGTTAATCAGCGAATCCACCAGGTCGCGATAGCGGCCCGGCTCCTCCGGGTTGAACAGGCCGGTGCCGATCTGCGTCAGCACCTGACGTAACTCTTCATCCTGCTCGTAGTACTCGCGCGGCTTGTAGCCCTCCTTGCGAAGCGCCTCCACCTCTTCGGTGGTGTTGCCGAAGATAAAGATATTATCCGCCCCCACGTGCTCAAGCATCTCGACGTTCGCGCCGTCCAGCGTGCCGATGGTCAGCGCGCCGTTAAGGGCAAACTTCATGTTGCTGGTGCCGGACGCTTCCGTCCCCGCCGTGGAAATCTGCTCGGAGAGATCCGCCGCCGGAATGATCAGCTGCGCCAGGCTCACGCTGTAGTTCGGGATAAACACCACCTTCAGCTTATCGCCGATATCCGGATCCTGGTTCACTACCTTCGCTACGTCGTTGATGAGATGAATGATGTGCTTCGCCATGTAATACGCGGACGCGGCTTTCCCGGCGAAGATCTTCACGCGCGGCACCCATTCAGCGGTCGGATCGGCCTTGATCCGGTTGTAGTGGGTGATGACGTGCAGCACGTTCATCAGCTGGCGTTTGTACTCGTGAATACGTTTGATCTGCACGTCGAACAGCGCTTTCGGGTTTGCCACCACGTTAAGGTGCATCGCCAGATAGACCGCCAGACGCTTTTTGTTCATCAGCTTGGCTTCACGCACGGCTTTGTTCACCGTCGGGAAATCAATGTGCTGCTCAAGCTCGGTAAGCTGGCTCAAATCGGTACGCCAGGTGCGCCCGATATGCTCATCCAGCACCTCAGAGAGCGGCGGGTTCGCCAGCGCCAGCCAGCGGCGCGGGGTGACGCCGTTGGTCACGTTGCAGAAGCGGGTCGGGAAGATTTTCGCAAAGTCGGCAAACAGGGACTGCACCATCAGGTTCGAGTGCAGCTCGGATACGCCGTTGACCTTGTGGCTGATCACCACCGCCAGCCAGGCCATGCGCACGCGGCGGCCGTTGGATTCGTCGATGATCGACGCGCGGCTCAGCAGGCCGGTGTCGTTCGGGTACTGCTCCTGAAGCGTCTTCAGGAAGTAGTCGTTAATCTCAAAGATGATCTGCAAATGGCGCGGCAGGATTTTGCCCATCATGTCCACCGGCCAGGTTTCCAGCGCTTCGCTCATCAACGTGTGGTTGGTGTAGGAGAAGACCTGGCAGGTCACCTCGAAGGCGTCGTCCCAGCTAAACTTGTGCTCGTCGATCAGCAGGCGCATCAGCTCGGGGATCGACAGCACCGGGTGGGTATCGTTCAGGTGGATAGCGGTTTTTTCGGCCAGGTTGCTGTAGGTTTTGTGCAGCTGATGGTGGCGGCTCAGGATGTCCTGAATGGTCGAGGAGACCAGGAAATACTCCTGACGCAGGCGCAGCTCGCGGCCCGAGTAGGTCGAGTCATCCGGATACAGCACGCGGGACACGTTCTCGGAGTGGTTTTTATCCTCCACCGCCGCGAAGTAGTCGCCCTGGTTGAATTTACCGAGGTTGATTTCGCTACTGGCCTGGGCGCTCCACAGGCGGAGCGTGTTGGTCGCATCGGTGTCGTAGCCGGGGATGATCTGGTCATAGGCCACGGCGAGGATCTCTTCGGTTTCGACCCAGCGGGATTTTTTGCCCTCCTGCTGAATGCGTCCGCCGAAGCGCACCTTATAGCGGGTGTTGTGGCGCTTGAACTCCCACGGATTACCGTACTCCAGCCAGTAGTCCGGGGACTCTTTCTGCCGCCCTTCCACGATGTTCTGCTTGAACATGCCGTAGTCGTAGCGAATGCCGTAGCCGCGTCCCGGCAGCGCCAGGGTCGCCAGCGAATCGAGGAAGCAGGCCGCCAGACGCCCCAGGCCGCCGTTGCCGAGGCCCGGGTCGTTCTCTTCGTCAATCAGCTCTTCTAAATCCAGCCCCATCTCTTCCAGCGCGTTTTTGACGTCTTCGTAAATGCCGAGCGACAGCAGCGCGTTGGACAGGGTGCGGCCAATCAAAAACTCCATCGACAGGTAATAGACCTGACGCGTTTCCTGCGACAGCTGGGCGCGGTTAGAGCGCAGCCAGCGTTCCACTAAACGGTCGCGCACCGCAAACAGGGTGGCGTTCAGCCACTCGTGCTTGTTGGCGATAACCGGATCTTTCCCGATGGTGAACATCAGCTTGTAGGCGATGGAGTGCTTTAACGCCTCGACGCTGAGTGTCGGTGAAGAGTAGCTAAAAGGTGCATTCATATCAGTGACTCGCCTCGTTACATCAAGCGTTGATAAAGGTCGCGGTATGACTGCGCCGCAACGTGCCAGCTAAAGTCCATGGCCATCGCCTGGCGTTGAACGTAACGCCACAAAGAAGGACGGGACCACAATACGAAAGCACGCCGAATCGCTCTTAACAGCGACCAGGCATTACTGTCTTCAAACGAGAATCCGCTGGCGATACCGTCCGCCAGATTTTCTAATGAGCTGTCCGATACCGTGTCCGCCAGCCCGCCCGTGCGGCGCACCAGCGGCAGGGTGCCGTATTTCAGGCCGTAAAGCTGAGTCAGACCGCACGGCTCAAAACGGCTCGGCACCAGGATCACGTCCGCCCCGCCCATGATGCGGTGCGAGAAGGCTTCGTGATAGCCGATTTGCACCCCAACCTGCCCCGGATGTTCGGCGGCGGCGGCGAGGAACCCTTCCTGCAAGACCGGATCGCCCGCGCCCAGCAGCGCCAGCTGCCCACCCTGCTCCAGCAGCCCCGGCAGGGCCTCCAGCACCAGATCCAGCCCTTTCTGGCTGGTCAGACGGCTGACCACGGCAAACAGCGGCACCTTGTCGTTAACCTTCAGCCCCATCGCGATTTGCAGCTGGCGTTTGTTTTCCGCTTTGTCTTCCACCGAATCACGGTTATAGCGGGAGGCCAGCAGCAGGTCGGTTTCCGGGTTCCAGATCTTCTCGTCAACGCCGTTGAGAATGCCCGACAGACGGCCCTCACGGTGGCGCTGTTGCAGCAACCCTTCCATGCCGTAGCCAAACTCCGGCTGGGTGATTTCGCGCGCGTAGGTCGGACTGACAGCCGTAATGTGATCGGCAAAGTACAGCCCCGCCTTCAGGAACGAGATCTGCCCGTTAAATTCCAGCCCGTGCATGTTGTAGAACGACCAGGGCAGATCGATATCGTTCATGTGATGGGCGTAGTACATGCCCTGATACGCCAGGTTGTGTACCGTAAAGACCGATTTCGCCGGGTGGCCGCGCACCGCAAGGTACGCTGGAGCCAGCCCCGCGTGCCAGTCGTGGGCGTGAACCACGTTTGGCCGCCAGAACGGATCCAGCCCGCAGGCCATCTCCGCCCCCACCCAGCCGAGCAGCGCAAAGCGGTACACGTTGTCCGGGTAGGCGAACAGGTTGGTGTCGTGGTAAGGGCTTCCCGGTCTGTCGTACAGATGCGGGGCATCAATCAGGTAGACGCCCACACCGTTGAAACGCCCAAACAATAACGTGATGCGTCCGGCGAACGTATCCCGGCGGGTCACGACCTGAGCGTCAGGAATGCCGCGCCGGATATCAGGAAAGGCGGGTAACAAGACCCGGGCATCTACGCCGCCTGCGATTTGCGCCGCGGGTAATGCGCCAAGAACATCCGCCAGACCGCCCGTCTTTAGTAACGGGAACATCTCTGAACACACATGTAAAACCTGCATTAGCGCTCCTGTTTGACCTGCAATTTCCGCAGCATTTCTCGTGTTACCAACACGATCCCTTCTTCCGAACGGTAAAAGCGGCGCGCATCCTCTTCCGCGTTTTCGCCAATCACCATGCCTTCAGGAATGACGCACGCGCGGTCGATGACGCAGCGGCGCAGACGGCACGAGCGTCCGACCCAGACATCCGGCAGTAGGACTGCCGAGTCGATATTACAGAATGAATTCACCCGCACGCGCGGGAACAGCACCGACTGCACCACCACCGACCCGGAGATAATGCACCCGCCGGAGACCAGCGAGTTCAGGGTCATGCCGTGGCTGCCGGAACGGTCCTGCACGAACTTCGCCGGCGGCAGCGATTCCATGTGGGTACGGATCGGCCAGTTCTGGTCGTACATATCCAGTTCAGGGGTCACGGAGGCCAGATCGAGGTTCGCCTTCCAGTAGGCTTCCAGCGTTCCGACGTCGCGCCAGTACGGCTCTGAATTCGGGTCAGACTGTACGCAGGACAACGGGAACGGATGTGCATAAGCCATGCCAGCCTGCGTGATTTTCGGGATGATGTCTTTGCCGAAGTCGTGGCTGGAGTTTTCGTCTTTGTCGTCTTCTTCCAGCAGCTCGTAAAGGTAATCGGCATCAAAGACATAGATCCCCATGCTGGCGAGAGACTTGGTGTCGTCCCCCGGCATGGTCGGCGGATTAGCCGGTTTTTCAACGAAATCGATGATCTTGTCGTCAGCGTCTACGTGCATCACGCCGAACGCCGTCGCCTCGGCAACGGGCACCGGCAGACACGCCACGGTGCAACGAGCCCCTTTTTCGACATGGTCGATCAGCATGTGGGAGTAGTCTTGCTTGTAGATATGGTCGCCCGCCAGAATCACGATGTATTCCGCGCCGTAGCGGCGAATGATGTCGAGGTTCTGCGTCACCGCATCGGCGGTGCCGCGATACCAGTTTTCACCGTGAACGCGCTGCTGGGCGGGCAGCAGGTCGACAAACTCGTTCATCTCTTCGCTGAAGAATGACCAGCCGCGCTGAATGTGCTGAACCAGCGTGTGCGACTGATACTGCGTAATGACGCCAATACGGCGAATGCCGGAGTTAAGGCAGTTGGACAGTGCAAAGTCGATAATACGGAACTTACCACCAAAGTGAACGGCCGGTTTGGCGCGCTTGATGGTCAAATCTTTCAGACGGGTACCGCGTCCACCTGCGAGGATGAGGGCAACCGTTTTTAATGGTAGCTGGCGGGCCAACATTAAGGGATCGTTTTTCTCTAACCTAACCATGACTAACTCCTTTTTTATCATCTCTGGAACACACACACTCCGTGCGCAGGTCCATGCCAGACTGCCACAACCACCGGGTTATCCTCCCCGGCAAAAGGTGGAATGGCGTGCCACTCCCCATCAGGTAACGCAAAATCCACCACGTCCTGCGTGGCGTTAAAGGTGATAAGCCAGCGATCCGAAAGCAGGATTTGCAGACACGGCGTACCGCTTTGCCACTCCTGCGCGCTTAACGGCTGTGCCGCCTTGTTTAACCAGACAACGTTGCCATCCCCCTCTTCCCACCACTGGTTTTGCGTCAGCGCGGGGATGGTCTGGCGAAGGTGGATCAGCGCGGCGGTAAAATGCATCAGCCCGCTGTTCGCCTTCTCCCACTCAAGCCAGGTCAGAGAGTTATCCTGGCAATAGGCATTGTTGTTGCCGTGCTGGCTGTGCCCGTGTTCATCACCCGCCAGCAGCATAGGCGTGCCCTGCGACAGCAGCAGCGTGGTCAGCAGCGCGTGAACGCTGTCGCGACGTCGCTCGATGATGTCGAGGCTACCGCCCAGCCCTTCTATACCATGATTAAAGCTATGGTTATTGTTAGTGCCATCGCGATTCTCTTCTCCGTTTGCCTCATTGTGTTTCTGGTTGAAACAAACGCAGTCGCGCAGGGTAAAACCATCGTGCGCCGTCACCAGGTTAATGGTCGCCGACGGCGCTTTTCCGTCACGTTTATACAGATCGCTGGAGCCCGCAAAGCGCCCGGCCAGCTCGCCAAGAGACAAACTTCTCTCCAGCCAGAAGCGGCGTACGCTGTCGCGATAGCGATCGTTCCACTCGGCAAACAGCGGCGGGAAGTTCCCCACCTGATAACCGCCTTCCCCGATGTCCCACGGCTCGGCGATGAGCTTGACCTGCGAGAGCACCGGGCAGTTTTTGATCGCCTCAAACAGCGGCGCCTGCGGGTCGAACGCCGGGGTTCTGCCCATCACCGTGGCTAAGTCGAAACGGAAACCGTCGATGTGGAAGGTCTCGACCCAGTATTTCAGGCACTCATAAGCGTAGTCGGTTACGGCCGGATGGCTGAGATTCAGCGTGTTACCGCAACCGGTCCAGTTGTAGTAATCGCCATCCTCCCTGATCCAATAATAGCTACGGTTATCAATTCCGCGCAGGGAGAGCATCGGGCCGTCGAGATCGCCTTCCGCGCTGTGGTTCAACACCACGTCCAGAATCACCTCGATCCCCGCCTGATGCAGCGCTTTAACCGCATCGCGAAACTCATCCCGCGCGCGCTCCGGATCGACCGCATAGCGGGTATCGAGCGCGAACATCGCCAGCGGGTTATAGCCCCAGTAGTTGGTCAGCCCGAGCCGTTGCAGGCGCGGCTCGCTGGCAAAACAGGCGACGGGCAGCAGCTCCAGCGCGGTGATCCCGAGATGCGTTAAATAGGCGATCATTTCCGGATGCGCGAGCGCCCGGTATGTGCCGCGGATCTCGTTTGGGATCGACGGGTGCAGATAGGTCAGCCCTTTAACGTGCGCTTCGTAGATGACGGTATTGCCCCACGGCGTTCTGAGCGGCGCATCCTCTTCCCAGTCGTACTGGTCTTTCACCACCACGCTTTTAGGAGCCAGCACCGCGCTGTCGCGGCCGTCCGGCGCGTCGTAGCCCGCGTGGAAGATCGGGTCGTCTTTAAACTCGCCCTCCACGCGCAGGGCGCAAGGATCCACCAGCAGCTTCGCCGGGTTAAAGATGTGCCCCAGAGCAGGCTCCCACGGGCCGTGAACGCGAAAACCGTAGCGCATTCCCGGCTTTCCACCGGCCAGATAGCCGTGCCAGGTGTCCCCCGTGCGGGCCGGCAGGTCGTAGCGATGCTCGTGGCCTTTTCCGTCAAACACGCACAGCTCGACCCGCTCCGCATGGGCTGAAAAGAGGGTGAAGTTCACCCCCTTGCCGTCAAAGCTCGCCCCGAGCGGAGCGGGCCTGCCTGCCGTCAGCTGCGTCATTCCCCCTCCCGAACCAGCCAGATGGTACTGAGCGGCGGCAGCGTGATGCTCAGAGAGTCAGGGCGACCGTGGCTTTCGATGGCATCGGTTTGCACCAGGCCGCCGTTACCCTCGTTGCTGCCGTGATAGTGCATCGAATCGGTATTCAGGATTTCGCGCCATTTCCCGGCCTGATTCACGCCGAAGCGGTACTGATGGCGAGGAACCGGCGTAAAGTTGCTGGCAACGATGATCTCATTGCCCGCCTTGTCGCGGCGCACGAAGATAAATACCGAGCGCGCGTGGTCATCCACCACCAGCCACTCGAAGCCGTACGGGTCGAAGTCCAGCTCGTGCAGGGCTTTGTGGTGGCGATAGGTCAGGTTCAGATCCCGCACCAGACGCTGCACGCCGTGGTGCCAGTTGTCGCCGCCTTCCAGCAGGTGCCAGTCCAGACTCGTGTCGTGATTCCACTCGCGGCCCTGGGCAAATTCGTTGCCCATGAACATCAGCTTTTTGCCGGGGAAGGCGAACATCCAGCCGTAGTAGGCGCGCATGTTGGCAAACTTCTGCCACGCGTCGCCCGGCATCCGGTCGAGAATGGATTTTTTGCCGTGTACCACCTCATCGTGTGAGAGCGGCAGCACGAAGTTTTCGGTGTAGTTATAAAGCAGCCCGAAGGTGAGCTTGTCGTGGTGATACTGGCGGTACACCGGGTCGAGCTTCATGTAATCCAGCGTGTCGTGCATCCAGCCCAGGTTCCACTTGTACCAGAAGCCCAGCCCGCCCATTGACGGCGGACGGGACACGCCCGGGAAGTCGGTGGACTCTTCCGCCATCGTCACCGCGCCTTCGACCTGCTCGCCGAGAATGCGGTTGGTGTTGCGCAGGAAATCGATAGCTTCGAGGTTTTCACGCCCGCCAAATTCGTTAGGGACCCACTCCCCCTCTTTGCGGCTGTAGTCGCGGTAAATCATCGACGCCACCGCGTCGACGCGCAGGGCGTCAATGCCGAAGCGTTCGATCCAGTAGAGCGCGTTGCCCACCAGATAGTTGGTCACTTCGCGACGGCCATAGTTGTAGATCAGGGTGTTCCAGTCCTGGTGATAGCCCTGACGCGGGTCGCTGTGTTCGTAGAGATCGGTACCGTCAAATTCGGACAGGCCAAAATCGTCGGACGGGAAATGGCCCGGCACCCAGTCGAGGATCACGTTCAGCCCCGCTGCGTGGGCGGCGCTGATGAAATAGCGGAAGTCGTCGCGCGTGCCGAAGCGGCGGGTCGGCGCATATAGCCCGGTGGGCTGATAGCCCCAGCTGCCGTCGAACGGGTGCTCGTTAACCGGCAGCAGCTCAATGTGGGTGAAGCCCATCCATTTGGCGTAAGGCACCAGCTGATCGGCCAGCTCGCGGTAGCTGAGCCAGAAGTTGTTGTCGGTGTGGCGACGCCATGAGCCCAGATGCACTTCATAAATAGATATAGGCGCGTCAAAGCGGTTGGCCTGCTTGCGCTCCTCGCTTTGGGTAATTTTTTCCGGCAGGCCGCAAATCAGCGAGGCGGTGTCCGGGCGCATCTGCGCTTCGAAAGCGTAAGGGTCGGCCTTAATGCGCAGCTTGCCGTTAACGTCGATCAGCTCAAATTTGTAGAGCTGGCCGTTGTGCGCGCCGGGGATGAACAGCTCCCAGATGCCGGTTTCACGGCGCAGGCGCATCGGGTGGCGGCGTCCATCCCAGTAGTTGAACTGCCCAACCACGGACACGCGCTGGGCGTTAGGTGCCCAGACGGCAAAGCGGGTGCCGGTAATGCCGTCCATCGTATCCGCATGTGCGCCGAGCGTTTCATACGGGCGCAGGTGGGTGCCTTCGGAGAGCAGCCAGGCGTCCATCTCCTTCAGCAGCGGGCCGAAGCTATAAGGGTCGTCAATCAGGTTTTGCTGGCCGTGCCAGATAACGGCGAGCTGGTAGCGGAAAGGATTTTTACGACGGGGCATGACGCCCGAAAAAAAGCCGCGCGAGTCGAGGCATTCCAGCTTACCGACTTTGCGGCCGGTTTTCGGCTCAATAACCCATACTTCTGTCGCGTCTGGTAACAGCGCCCGAACCTCCAGTCCGGCGTCTGTACGGTGCATTCCCAACACTGAAAAAGGGTCGGCAAAATGACCCGCAATAAGCGCATTAATAACGTGTCTATCCACACGATCAGACATGATACTCATCCTGTTTTTTTGTGATCGCCCCTTATATGCGCCCGGGTGCGATTTTTTAATGTGACCTGAACGGTGCTCCTCTCTGCTCCGTCCTACCTCAGGTAAGAAATAAATCTTCCTTAAAGCATAGCCAACGCTCTACATCACTCCTGATAAAAAATAAGACATCCGCGTTTTACTCCATGTAGTACGCAAAAAAAGGGGGTGAAAATCACCCCCGGTAGTTAACAGATTATTACGCCAGCTGGCGGAGCATACGGCGTAGCGGCTCTGCTGCGCCCCACAGGAGCTGGTCGCCCACGGTGAACGCGGAGAGGTACTCCGGCCCCATGTTGAGCTTGCGCAGGCGGCCTACCGGCGTGGTCAGCGTGCCGGTTACGGCCGCCGGGGTCAGTTCACGCATGGTGATATCGCGATCGTTTGGCACCACTTTCGCCCACGGGTTGTGCGCGGCCAGCAGCTCTTCGACGGTCGGGATAGAAACATCTTTTTTCAGTTTAATGGTGAAGGCCTGGCTGTGGCAGCGCAGCGCGCCGATGCGCACGCAGAGGCCGTCAACCGGAATGGTGCTCGCAGTCGCGAGGATTTTGTTGGTCTCGGCCTGGCCTTTCCACTCTTCGCGGGTCTGGCCGTTATCCAGCTGTTTGTCGATCCACGGGATCAGGCCACCGGCCAGCGGCACGCCGAAGTTATCTACCGGCAGCTCGCCGCTGCGGGTCAGCTGCGTGACTTTACGCTCGATATCGAGAATAGCGGACGCCGGGTTTGCCAGCTCGGTCGCCACGCTCTGGTGCAGCTGGCCCATCTGGGTCAGCAGCTCACGCATGTGGCGCGCGCCGCCGCCGGACGCCGCCTGATAGGTGGCAACAGAGACCCACTCCACCAGATCCTGCGCGAACAGGCCGCCCAGGGACATCAGCATCAGGCTGACGGTGCAGTTACCGCCGACGAAGGTTTTCACCCCGTTGTTCAGGCCGTCGGTGATGACATCCTGGTTAACCGGGTCAAGAATAATGATGGCATCGTCTTTCATGCGCAGCGAAGACGCGGCGTCAATCCAGTAGCCCTGCCAGCCGCTTTCACGCAGCTTTGGATAGATTTCGTTGGTATAATCGCCGCCCTGACACGTCACAATAATGTCGAGTGCCTTCAGCGCTTCCAGATCGTATGCGTCCTGCAACGTGCCGGTCGCGCCGCCAAATGCAGGCGCCGCCTGACCGAGCTGGGAAGTGGAGAAGAAGACCGGGCGGATGGCGTCAAAATCGCGCTCTTCAACCATGCGTTGCATGAGAACAGAGCCGACCATTCCGCGCCAGCCGATAAAACCAACGTTTTTCATAGCATTTTTTTCCTGGAGAGGTGTGTGCTGATTGTGCAAGCCAGTATTGAACTGGGATATGCTTCACCTTACAAAATGCTGCCAAAGTCGCAAGCGAAATTAATCGATGATCGCGCGGCAATCAGAAAAGCAGCTAATCATCATCATGTTCAAAATAAGTATCAGGGATAAGTAACGATGAGTGAAATCATTTCCGCCGCGGTTTTGTTGATCCTGATTATGGATCCCCTCGGGAATTTGCCGATTTTTATGTCGGTACTGAAGCACACCGAACCGAAGCGCCGCCGGGCCATTATGATCCGCGAACTGCTCATCGCCCTGCTGGTGATGTTTATCTTTCTGTTCGCGGGCGAGAAGATCCTCGCCTTCCTTAACCTGCGCGCGGAAACGGTCTCGATCTCCGGCGGGATTATCCTGTTCCTGATCGCTATCAAGATGATTTTCCCGAGCGCCGAGGGCAGCAGCAGCGGCCTGCCTGCGGGTGAGGAGCCGTTTATCGTGCCGCTGGCGATCCCGCTGGTCGCCGGGCCGACGATTCTGGCGACGTTGATGCTGCTGTCGCATCAGTATCCGAATCAGATGAGCCATCTGGTGATAGCCCTGCTGATCGCCTGGGGCGGGACGTTCATCATCCTGCTGCAATCGTCGCTGTTCCTGCGCCTGCTGGGTGAGAAAGGGGTGAACGCGCTGGAGCGTCTGATGGGGCTGATTCTGGTAATGATGGCAACCCAGATGTTCCTGGACGGGATCCGGGCGTGGATGAAAGGATAGGTAAACGCAAAAAGGCAACGTAAGTTGCCTTTTTTAATGTTTGCACCCTCTCCCCGTGGGAGAGGGCCGGGGTGAGGGCATCAGGCCGCACAAACTCCTCTGCCTGCCACCCGACAAAACCCAAATCAGCTCAACAGCGTAAACGCAATCATCCCGACAATCGCACCCGTCGTACCGAGGATGGTTTCCATCAGCGTCCAGGTTTTCAGGGTCTGCGCTTCGGTGGCGCCGGTAAATTTACCGAACAGCCAGAAGCCAGCGTCGTTCACGTGTGAGACCACAATCGAACCACCCGCGATACAAATAGAAAGTGCAGCCATCTGCGCACCGGAGTAGTTCAGCTGTTCAATCACCGGCATCACCAGACCCACCGCCGTTAAGCACGCTACGGTTGCAGAGCCCTGGATAATACGCACCGCCGCCGCCAGCACGAAGCAGGTCAGCGCAATCGGCAGGCCCATCCCGGTCAGCGCTTCGCCCAGAGCCGGGCCCACGCCGGAATCGACCAGCACCTGCTTGAACACGCCGCCCGCACCGATCACCAGCAGAATGATACCCGCCGGTTGCAGCGCCGCGCCGCAGATCTCCATCACGCGGTCTTTCGGCATCCCCTGACGCATCGCCAGGCCGTAAATCGCCACCAGACACGCCACCAGAATCGCGGTGAACGGGTGGCCGATAAACTCAAACCATTCATAGGCAGAAGACCCGACCGGCACGAAGCGCGCGGCGATGGTTTTCAGACCCACCAGCACCAGCGGCAGCAGGATCAGCGACAGGCTGAAGCCGAAGGAAGGCATTTTGCCTTCGCCCAGGTGCGGCTCGGAGATATCGTCAGGAATGTGCAGCTCAACGTAACGGCTGATGAAGTTGCCCCACAGCGGGCCGGCGATAATCATCCCCGGGATCGCCGCGCACAGGCCAATCAGGATCATCCAGCCGAAATCCGCGTGCATCTGGGAGGCCAGCAGCATCGGCGCAGGTCCCGGCAGCAGGAAGGCTGCGGCCGCCGCCACGCCCGCAAACAGCGGAATGACCAGCTTCACGAGGTTAGTGCCGGTGTGGCGCGCCATCGAAAACGCAACGCTAATCAGCAGCACCACGGCCACTTCAAAGAACAGCGGCAGCGCGCAAATCAGCCCTGCCAGACCAATCGCATAGTGCGCACGGCTGTGGCCGAAGGATTTCAGCATCTTGACGGCAATCTGATCGACGGCCCCCGTTTCATGCAAAATCTTGCCAAACATCGCGCCAAGCGCCACGACAATCGCCAGGAAACCCAGCGTGCCGCCCATCCCCTTTTCCATTGTCGCTGCGATCTTGTCGAGCGGCATGCCGGAAAAAAGACCTGCACCAATAGACACCACCATCAAAGCAACGAAAGCGTGCATACGCGCTTTCATCACCAAAAACAGCAGCAGCAATACGGAGCCAACTGCCGTTAAAACAAGCGTTAATGTACTCAAAACTTACTGCCTTTTGTTAATAACCTCGATGGTGCTGGCGACAACACCTTCCAGTGACTGATCGATATCAACCACTAATACATCGTCTTCATCCGCACCCGGCTCCTGCAACGCTTCAAACTGCGTTACCAGCATCTGGGTTTTGAAGAAGTGGCCTTTACGCGCCTTCAGACGGCTTTCAATGACGTCGAAATCGCCTTTCAGATAGATGAAAGAGAGGTTCGGATTGCCGTCACGCAGCAGGTCGCGGTAGGTTTTTTTCAGCGCGGAGCAGACGATCAGCGACACTTTATTGGTACGCTGCATCGCGAACGCGGCGTCATTCAGCGCCTGCAACCACGGTTTGCGGTCGTCGTCGTTCAGCGGCTCGCCGGACGCCATTTTCATGATGTTGCTGCGCGGATGGAGGAAGTCGCCATCAAGAAACGCCGCATGAATAAGATGCGCCACTTCGCTGGCCACGGCTGACTTACCGCTACCGGAAACGCCCATCAAAACGTAAACGTGGTGATCGTGATTAGTCGTGCTCAAAGGGTGTCCCTCAGTCAATTGTTACGGGTAACAGTTATCGGTAACATTGTCCTGCCGGGGCAAAAGAGAAGCAATATCCAAACGTGCGAGAAGTGAATAAGTGTGAGCTACTTCAAATTTGTCGGATTAAATAGATCCACCTGGTGACAAGGTGAAACCTAAATCTAACATTTTAGGGGTAACCACTTCGCCACGAATGCGCGCCAGCAGGCGTTCTGCGCCAATACGGCCCATGCGCTCGCGCGGGGTCAGGACGCTCGCCAGACGCGGCTCCATCACCTGGCCGATGTCGTGGCCGTGGAAACCGGCAATCGCCATATCATCCGGGATCTTCAGCCCCAGACGCTGACACTCAAACGCCGCCCCTACCGCAAGGTCGTCATTGGTACAGAAAATACCGTCCAGTTGCGGATACTCACGACGCGCCTGACGCATCAGCTCAATACCCGACGTATAGGAAGAGGATTGCTCCACCATCACGCTGTACGGGGTTAAACCGGCGTCGAGCATCGCCTGCTCGTATCCCTTCTGTTTGATGATAGTACGTTCATCAAGACGCGCCCCCAGATAGGCGACGTGACGATGACCGCGCGCGATGATGGCCGCCGTCATCTGACGCGCTGCCTCGAAGTTATCGAAGCCCACGGCGATATCGAGGCACGGGGACTGGCTGTCCATCAGTTCCACCACCGGGATGCCGGCCACTTCAATCATTTTGAGCGTGCGGGGTGTGTGGGTACGTTCCGTTAAGATCAGCCCGTCGATGTTCCAGGAAAGCATCGATTCAAGACGTTCCTCTTCCAGTTCCGGCTTGTACCCGTAGTGCGCGAGCATGGTCTGATAACCGAACGCGTCGGTGACGCTTTCAATGCCGCGAAGCACTTCGGCGAAAACCTGGTTGGTTAAGGAAGGGAGCAGGACGCCCACCGCACGGCTGGTCGCATTGGAGAGAATATCGGGTGCGCGGTTGGGGATATAACCCAGTTCATCAAGGGCCGCGGCAATCTTGCCACGCAACGCCACGGAAACCTGTTCCGGGTTACGTAAAAACCGGCTGACCGTCATTTTGGTCACACCGACGCGATCGGCGACATCCTGAAGTACGGGGCGTTTCTTTTTCATCGTCCTGAGAAATCTTGAAGTGAGAGATTTGCTCAGTTTATCACGGACAAAGCCCATCCTTCCCCTGTCAAAGGGAAGGATGGGCATTTATTTATGATTTATTACACCGGCGGCAGGTCGAACAGCAGAATTTCGCTTTCGCTGTCGGCGTGAACGGAGAGCGCCTGCTCGTCCCACACGGCCAGACCATCGGCGGTGGTGGCTTTGGTGCCGTTAATGGACACTTCGCCCTTCACGACCTGGATCCACACGCGGCGGTTCGCGGCAATCTGATGCACAGACTGTTCGTCTTTTGCCAGCGCCCAGCGGTACAGCTCCATATCCTGATGCACTTTCAGGGAACCTTCACGCGCATCCGGGGACAGCACCAGCTGTTTGCCCTGTTTGGCGTCGAAGCGGCGCTGCTCGTAGCGCGGCGTGATGCCGGTTTCTTCTGGGATGATCCAGATTTGATACAGGTGCAGTTTTTCCGTTTTGCTCGGGTTGTACTCCGAGTGACGCACCCCGGTACCCGCGCTCATAATCTGGAACTCGCCCGCCGGCACCTGCTCTTTGTTGCCCATGCTGTCCTGGTGCTCAACCGCCCCTTCCAGCACGTAGGTCAGGATTTCCATGTCTTTGTGCGGGTGAGTACCGAAGCCCTGGCCTGCATCAATCACGTCGTCGTTAATCACGCGAAGTGCGGAGAAGCCCATGAAGTTCGGGTCGTAGTAGTCGGCAAACGAGAATGAATGCCATGAGTCCAGCCAGCCATGATTCGCGTGACCACGTTCGTTTGCTTTGCGTAAGTAGATCATTGTTTTCACCCTCAGTTCGTTTCGATGGAGTAAGTGTGGACGCAAACGGTCTGGGATCATAGAGGGTGAAAATTGACTCCTCTGTTCAAAAATTATGAACAAGCGCAGAGGAGCCGATTTTGCTTATTTCGCGAGGGTTACCGTGGCAGGAGAAGCCTGCTCGAAGGCCCGTTCGAGGATTTCAAGGTTAGTGAGAACGTCAGATTCCTTGACGTAATTCGGTGTGCCGTGAGTGAGGGTGTCAAACAGCGCATCGTAGACGCGTCCATAGTCGCCGGTTTCCGGCTTCAGCTCCTCTTTCACCGTCACGCCCGCGTCGTTGACGTACTCCAGCACGCCCACGGAATCATCCGCCGCAAAGCCCGGTTCGCCCGGCATGATATTGGCCTTCAGGCTGGTCTCCTGCTGATCGATGCCGTACTTCACAAACGAGCCTTTGGTGCCGTGAACGATAAATTTCGGGTAGTCGATTTTCACCAGATGGCTGGTTTTGACGATAGCTTTGAGGTCGCCGTAGAACAGCTGGGCTTCAAAGGTATCGTCCGGATTGGCCTTGTTGCGCAGGCTGCGGATGTCATACGCCACGTGATCCGGGCGACCAAACAGGGAGATAATCTGGTCCATCGTGTGGACGCCCAGGCCATAGAAGGAGCCGTCCTGCGGCAGGCCCGGCCTGGTTTCCGCCACCGGGCGGTAGTAGTCAAAGTGGCTTTCGATTTCCACAATCTCACCGAGCTTGCCGCTCTCAATCGCCTTTTTCGCCGTCAGGAAACAGCTGTCAAAGCGACGGTTCTGATACGGCGTGACGGTCAGCCCTTTGCTTTTTGCCAGTTCAAACAGCGTTTTCGCTTCGGCAATGGTTGGGGTGAAGGGTTTTTCCACCAGCACGTTTTTGCCCGCTTCCAGCGCCCGTTTCGCGTAGTCGAAATGGCTGTCGGCGTGGGTACATACCACTACTAGCTTCACCTGCGGGTCGTTCAGCACCTCATCCAGATCGCTGGTGAAATGAATGTGGGAATACGGGGGGGATTGCTCTTCTGGCTTCGCGCTGCGGCGATAAATATGGGCGACGTGCCAGCTGTCTTTACGGTTGAGGACATACGGAAGGTGATACCGGGTCGTGCTTTTACCAAATCCAATAAATGCGCAATGTAATGTCATGGCTCAATCCTTGTTATGGTCACTCCTTCCACCTTAGCGCAACCTCGTGAGAATATTAACAATAGTGCTTTATCAAATCTGAAAATCGCGGCGTTGCCTTGACCCTGCGGTGAAAAAACCGGATAAGGTGCGCTCAATTCTGTGTACCGCGAAGGAGTCGCGCCGGGTTTCTATGGAAAGAAAACATCTCGCTTTAAGCAGTGCGCTCCTCTTCTGGCTGATTGCGCTGATCTTCTGGTGTTTCGAAGAAACGCGATTCGCGTGGTCTTTCGCGGCCTTGTCTTTAGTGGCCTTTATTCTCCCCCCTTTATTCAGGCAGGTTATTGTTATGTTTAAGAAAAGCAAAGTGGCTGACGTGCAGACGCCAGACGTTACCCCGCCCGCCGCCGTGAGCGAAAAAGAGCCAACCGCCGCCGAAAAACACGGCACCACGGTGATCGCCAGCGACGTGCGTTTTGAGGGCAATATCGTATCGGGCGGCCACGTTTACGTTCACGGCGAGCTTATCGGCAATATCGAGTCGAAAGAGAGCATGATCAAAATCATGCGCGGCGGCCGCGTCGAGGGGAACATCATCAGCCGCGAGCTGATTATCGACGGCAGCGTCACCGGACAGTGCAGCAGCGACACCATTGAAATCTGCGAGCATGGTCAGGTATCCGGCACCATCGCCTATCGCACGCTGGCGGTGAAAAAAGGCGGTGCCTTCAGCGGCAATGCCGAAGTGCTGCCTGCCGTCGTGGAAAAAACCAACGTGGTGGGCCTGGTGAAAGAGAGCGTATCGGAAGCGGGTGCTGCGCCGAAAGCCACCGAGAGCAGGAAAGCGAAGTAGCGGAAAACGCGCAAAAAAAAGCCAGCTAGAAGCTGGCTAAAGTAATACTGGAAGCAATGTGAGCAATGTCGTGCTTTCAGGTTCCCGTAGGGGTCGTCCTGAATGCAGAGCAATAATAATCATTCTCATTCGCACTTGTCCAATACTTTTTGCAAAAATTAGCGATTGACTCCGCTTTCAAACTCGCTGATGTTGGAAGTGACCGTTAACTAACTGAGGATTAAGGAATGAGTGAGATAGTGATACGCCACGCTGAACTGACCGATGCCGAGGCTTTCCGCCAGAATTATACGCATCCAGGGGTGTATCACGACACGCTACAGCTACCTCATCCTTCCCTCCAGTACTGGCAGGAACGCCTGCTGCCTAAACCGGGGCAACGACGTCTGGTGGCCTGCATTGACGACACGATCGTCGGCGACCTGGCGCTCCAGATCGAAGCCAGTCCGCGACGCAGCCACGTGGCGAGCTTTGGCATCAGCGTTGCCGCCCATGCTCAGGGCCGTGGCGTGGGCAGCGCGCTGATGCGTGAGATGATCAACCTGTGCGATAACTGGCTGCGCATCGAACGTATTGAGCTGACGGTGTTTAGCGATAACCCGTCGGCGCTGGCGCTGTACCGCAAGTTTGGTTTTGAAATCGAAGGGACCGGCAAGAAGTTCGCCCTGCGCAACGGCGAGTATGTTGATGCGTATTATATGGCGCGGATGAAGTAGTTTGTTGCCCTCACCCTAACCCTCTCCCACAGGGAGAGGGAATAAAAACGTAGGCCGGGTAAGCGCAGCGCCACCCGGCAACTGTTCAATACCCCGCCGTTAAATCATCCACCGAACGCGGATCCGACGCGCCGAACAGCGCACCGTCCGGCCCGACCATAATGCTCTGGGTGCTGCCCATCGCCTCTTTCACCGCCACCTTCTGACCGCGCTGCTCCAGCAGTTTAATCGTGTCCGGGCTAAAGCCCTTCTCCACGCGCAGCTCGTCCGGCAGCCACTGGTGGTGGAAGCGCGGGGCGTTGGTCGCTTCCGCCACGTTCATGCCGAAGTCGATGCTGTTGACCACCATTTGCAGCACGGTAGTAATGATGCGGCTACCGCCCGGGCTGCCCGTCACCAGCCAGGTTTTCCCGTCTTTCACCACGATGGTCGGCGACATGGAGGACAGCGGACGTTTTTTCGGCCCGACGGCGTTGGCGTCGCCACCCACTAAGCCGTAGACGTTCGGCACGCCCGGCTTGGCGGAGAAGTCGTCCATTTCGTTATTGAGCAGAATGCCGCTGTTGCCCGCCACAATTCCGGTGCCGAAGGTGGTGTTGAGCGTGTAGGTCACCGCCACCGCGTTACCCTCTTTATCCACCACCGAGAAGTGGGTGGTCTGGTTGCTCTCGTACGGGGCCAGCTTGCCGGGGCGGATCTCGCTCGACGGCTTAGCCTTGTTGATATCAATCTCGTCGGCGATGGATTTGGCATAGGCTTTGTTGGTCAGCGCCTGCCACGGCACCTTCACGAAGTCCGGGTCGCCGAGGTATTCCGAGCGGTCGGCGTAGGCGCGTTTTTCCGCTTCCGCCATCACCTGCATGGCGTCCGCGCTGCCGAAGCCGAACTTGTGCATATCGAAGTTTTCCAGAATGTTGAGGATCTGCACGATATGAATGCCGCCGGAGGACGGCGGCGGCATGGAGAAGACCTCATAGCCCCGGTAGGTGCCGCTAATCGGCTCGCGCTCCACCGCTTTGTATTCCGCCAGATCCGCTTTGGTAATCAGCCCGCCGTTCTTTTTCATCTCGTCGGCAATCTGGTCGGCAATGGCGCCTTTATAGAATGCATCCGGGCCGTTTTCAGCAATCAGCTCCAGGCTTTTGGCGAGGTTCTTCTGCACCAGCCTGTCGCCCTTCTTCAGCGGCTCCCCCTCTTTCCAGAAGATCGCCTTGCTGTTCTCGTGATTCGGGATCACTTCGCTGCCGTAGGTGTTGAGATCGTCCGCCAGCGCGTCGTTCACCACGAAGCCGTCCCGCGCCAGCTTGATGGCAGGCTGCACCACTTTATTGAGCGGCAGGGTGCCGTATTTTTCGAGCGCCAGCGAGAAGCCCGCGACGGTGCCCGGCGTGCCGGACGCCAGATGCGAGGTCAGGGATTTTTTGCTGTCAGGGTTGCCCTGATCGTCGAGGAACATATCCCGCGACGCCTGATTCGGCGCCATTTCGCGGAAGTCGATCGCCGTGGTTTTGCCCTCTTTGGTGCGCAGCATCATAAAGCCGCCGCCGCCCAGGTTACCCGCCTGCGGGTGCGTCACCGCCAGCGCGTAGCCCACCGCCACCGCCGCATCCACCGCGTTACCGCCCTGTTTGAGAATATCGACACCCACCTGCGTGGCCAGCGCATCCACCGAGGCCACCATGCCGTGCGTCGCCCGCACGGGATGGAAAACATCCTCCTCCACGCCGTAGGACACTGGCGGAGCCGCTGGCGGGTTGGCCGCCACGCTAAACGTGCCGCCGGCCATCAGCGCAGCGATCGCTACCCAGCGCAAAAACGTTGGTTTCATCATTATTGTTCTCCAGGTGAAGGGGCCCATATTCCCCGCTTAAGCCTGGTTCACAACTCCTAAAAAATCATCGTCATGGTGAAATCAGGGTAAACTTAAGGAAGGCCTCAAAAGGAGGAGATGACAATGAAACGCTTATTGATTCTGACCGCGCTGCTTCCGTTCGCCGCGCTCGCACAGCCACTCAACACCCTGAACAACCCTAACCAGCAGGGCTACGTCATTCCGAGCCAGCAGCGTATGCAAAACGAGATGATGAGCCAGCAACAGCAGCAGAAAGGGATGCTCAACCAGCAGTTACGCACCCAGACCCAGATGCAGCAGCAAAATCTGCAAAACCAGATGAACACCAATACCCAGCGTATTCAGCAGGGTCAGGTGCGTGAGCAGCCGCTGCAAAACAAAAACGGCGGGATGTTAGGCGGGGGCAATACGCTCAGCAGCGGCCAGCAGCATATGCTGCCGGCCCAGCCGAGCGGTGGAATGCTTAATAATCCGCAGAACTAAAGTCCGGGCCGATGCGGTCAATCGCATCGGTACAGATACTGTCGGCACCCCAGCGCAGCAGCTCGGCGGCGCGCTGGGGTTTGTTGACGGTGTACACCAGAATGTGCAGCCCCGCCTCTTTCAACACCTTCACCCGCGCCTCGTCCAGCAGCTTGTGATTAAGGTGAATCGACACGCAGCCTAAGCGGGTCGTGAGTTCGCGCCAGTCTTCCCGCCATTCATCCAGCAGCAGCCCGCGCGGCAGCTCGGGTACCGCCTTCTGTGCGGCTTCCAGCGCGTCAATCTCAAACGACGAGAGCAGCGGCGGTGTCATCCCCTGCCACAGCTCGCGCGCGGCCAGCGCAATCACCTTCCCCGTCAGCGGCCCGGTGCCGGTGGTGGGTTTGATTTCGATATTCGCCATCATGCCGTGCTGACGACAGCGGTCCGCGACCTCTGCAAGCAGCGGTAAATGTTCGCCCGTAAACTCGCGGCTAAACCAGCTTCCGGCATCCACCCTCAGCAGGTCGTGCCACGGCAGTTCGCCCGCCACGCCCCAGCCGTTGCTGGTGCGCTCGAGGTTATCGTCGTGCAGCAGGAAGATTTCGCCGTCTTTCGACAGCTTGGCGTCAAACTCGATCATCGTGTGACCAAAACGCGCGCCCACGTCGATGGCTGCCAGGGTGTTCTCCGGTGCCAGCTTGCCGCCGCCGCGGTGGGCGACGACGTGGGGATAGGGCCAGTTACTCATATGCGTTGTCCTGTTTCACCGTCAAAAAAGTGCAGGTGATTTTCCGGCAGATGCAGCCACAGCGTGCTGCCCGCTTTCGGGCGCTCCTGATGCGCAAGCCGCACCACCAGCTTCTGCTCGCCCCAGCGTCCGTGCGCCAGGTTGTCTGCACCGAGCATCTCCAGCGTGTCCATCACCAGCGGCACGCCACCTTCCGCCTGGGTACTGAGCGCAATATGCTCCGGGCGGATGCCGAGCGTCATTTTACGCCCGGCGTAGCCGCGATAGTACCAGTTGATCGGCAACGCCATCCCGCTTTCCAGCTCAAAGTGCGTCCCCGCACTGCTGATGCGCCCTTCCAGCAGGTTCATCGCCGGGCTGCCGATAAAGCTCGCCACAAAGCGGGTGGCCGGTTTTTCGTACACCTCCACCGGGGTGCCAATCTGCTCGGCGATGCCTTTATTCATCACCATCACCCGCTGGGCGAGGGTCATGGCTTCGACCTGATCGTGGGTGACGTAAAGCGACGTAGTTTTCAGACGACGGTGCAGATGCTGAAGCTCCAGGCGCATCTGCACGCGCAGCTTAGCGTCGAGGTTCGAGAGCGGCTCGTCGAACAGGAACACCGCCGGATCGCGCACGATGGCGCGGCCCATCGCCACGCGCTGACGCTGCCCGCCGGAGAGCTCGCGCGGGCGGCGCTTCAGCAGTCCGTCCAGCTCCAGAATGCGCGCCGCCTCTTTCACACGCTCCTCGATATGGCCCTTGCCCATCCCGCGAATTTTCAGCCCCCAGGCCATGTTCTCTTCCACGCTCATGTGCGGATAAAGCGCGTAGTTCTGGAACACCATCGCGATGCCCCTGTCCTTCGGCTCCATCTCGGTGACGCGCTGGCGGTCGATCCAGATATCCCCGGACGTAACGCGCTCCAGCCCCGCCACCATGCGCAGCAGGGTAGATTTGCCGCAGCCGGACGGGCCGACCATCACGATAAACTCGCCGTCCGCCACGTCGAGGGTGAGCGGCTGAATGACCTGGGTTTTACCGTCCCAGCTTTTGGTAACTGCCTGAAGTTTTAAACCTGCCATCTTATTTCTCGCTATCGACCAGGCCGCGGACAAACGCACGCTGCATGGCTAAAACAATGACTACGGGTGGGATAAGGGTGAGCAGCATCGCCGCCATCACCTGGTTCCAGAGGGTGGTGCCTTCGCCGGTGGCGATCATGCCTTTGATGCCCGCCACGGCGGTGCCGAGGTTGACGTCCTGAATAATCAGCAGCGGCCACAGGTACTGGTTCCAGCCGTAGATAAAGGTGATCACAAACAGCGCCGCGAGGTTGGTTTTCGACAGCGGCAGCACGATGTCGCGGAAAAAGCGCATCGGCGACGCGCCGTCAATGCGCGCGGCCTCAATCAGCTCGTCCGGCAGGGTCATAAAGAACTGGCGGAACAGGAAGGTGGCGGTGGCCGAGGCCATCAGCGGCAGGGTTAACCCCGCGTAGCTGTCGAGCATCCCGAGGTTAGCGATCACCTCCACCGTCGGGAAGATACGCACTTCGACCGGCAGCATCAGGGTGATGAAAATCATCCAGAAGAAGAGGTTACGCAGCGGAAAGCGGAACCAGACGATGGCGAAGGCCGAGAGCATCGACACCGTGATTTTGCCCACCGTAATGCCGAACGCCATGATGAAGCTGTTGAGCATCATCAGCCAGAACGGCGCGCTGTTAGCGCCCACGCCCTGCGTCCAGATGGTTTTCATGTTCTCAAAAAGGTGCGTGCCGGGGATGAGCGTCATCGGCGTGTCGAACACCGCTTTGGTGTCGAGCGTGGCGGCGACAAAGGCCACATATAGCGGGAACAGGATGACGATAATCCCGAGAATCAGCATGGTATGGCTGAAAATCGTCAGCCCGCGACGGTTCTCAATCATTGGTAGCGCACCTTACTTTCAACATAGCGGAACTGCACCACCGTGAGGATGATGACGAGGAACATCAGCACCACCGACTGGGCGGCTGAGGCTGAGAGATCGAGCCCCGCAAAGCCTTCGCGGTAGATTTTATAAATCAGCGTGGTGGTGGCCTGTACCGGCCCGCCAGCGGTGGCGGCGTCGATCACCGGGAAGGTGTCGAAAAAGGCGTACACCAGATTGACCACCAGCAGGAAGAAACTCACCGGGGCGATCAGCGGCAGCGCCAGCCTGAAGAAGCGGCGCACCGGGCCTGCGCCGTCAATTGCGGCGGCTTCCACCAGCGAGCGCGGAATGGATTGCAGCGCGGCAAAGAAGAACAGGAAGTTATAGCTGATCTGCTTCCACACCGAGGCGAACACCACCAGGAACATCGCCTGACCGCTGTTCTGGGCGTGGTTCCAGTCGTAGCCGAATTCCGCCAGAAAATGGGTAATCAGGCCCCGACCGGGGTTAAACAGGAAGATCCACAGCACGGCGGCGACGGCGGGCGCCACGGCGTAGGGCAGCAGCATCAGGGTCTGATAAATCCGGCTGCCGCGCACCACGTAATCCACCAGCGCGGCGAAGAACAGCGAGGCGACAAGCCCGCTCACGGTGACGAGGGTGCTGAATTTGATCGTCGTCCAGAAGGCGTCGATGTAGTAGCTGTCGTGCCAGAGGGCGGCGAAGTTCGCGAGGCCAACAAACTGGCTGGAGAGCCCGAACGGATCGACGCTTTGTACCGAATACCACAGCGCTTCGCCCGCAGGCCAGATAAAGAAGATAACGGTGATCACCAGCTGCGGCGCGACCAGGAGGTACGGCAGCCAGCGGGAACGGAACACCGGACGGGATGATGACATTGAGATTTGGTTCCTGAACAGTGCCGGGTGGCGGTTTCGGTTTTCACCCTCTCCCCGTGGGAGAGGGCTGGGGTGAGGGCATCAGGCCGCACAACCCGTTTACGATTTCGTCGACTGCTCAAAGCGGCGCAGCAGCTGGTTCCCGCGCTCTACCGCTGAATCCAGCGCCTGCTGTGGCGTTTTTTTACCGGTCCACACGCTTTCCAGCTCTTCGTCCACGATGGTACGGATCTGCGGCATGTTGCCCAGACGCAAGCCTTTGGTGAACGGCAACGGCGGCTTGTTCAGCATCTGGCGCGTCGCGATATCCGCCCCCGGGTTCTTGTCGTAGAAGCCCTGCTCGCGAGTCAGGTCATACGCGGCTTTGGTAATCGGCAGATAGCCCGTTTTCTGATGCCACTCGGCGGCGTTTTCCGGCTTCGCCAGGAAGTCGAGGAACTCGGCGACGCCTTTATAGGTGCCGCTGTCTTTGCCCTGCATCACCCACAGGCTCGCCCCGCCGATGATGGCGTTCTGCGGCGCGCCCTTCACGTCAGCGTCGTAGGGCATCATGCCCACGCCGTAGTTGAATTTGGCGTAGTGACGGATATCCGCCAGCGAGCCGGAAGAAGCGGTGGTGATGGCGCAGTCGCCGTTGTAGAACTTCTCGGTGGATTCGTCTTTACGCCCGAAATAGCTGAAATCGCCCTTCTTGTTCAGCTCTTGCAGCAGCGCGATGTGCTTCACCTGCTCCGGCTTGTTGAACTCCAGCACCGCGTCGGTGCCGTCGAAGCCGTTGTTTTTGGTGGCAACCGGCAGGCCGTGCCAGGCGCTGAAGTTTTCAATCTGGATCCAGCCCTGCCAGCCGCTGGCGTAGCCGCACTTCATGCCTGCGGCTTTCAGCTTCGCGGTGTACGCGGCCAGATCCTGCCAGGTTTTTGGCGGCTGTTCCGGATCTAACCCGGCTTTCTTAAAGGCGTCTTTGTTGTAGTACAGCACCGGGGTGGAGCTGTTGAACGGCTGGGACAGCAGATGCCCGGTTTTGGAATCGGTGTAGTAGCCGGACACGGTCGGCACGAACTGAGACTCGTCGAAGCTGATGCCCGCGTCCTTGAAGACTTCATAGACCGGCTTGATGGCTTTGGAGGCCATCATGGTGGCGGTACCCACTTCATAAACCTGTAACAGCGCAGGGGCGTTGCCGGTACGGAACGCCGCGATGCCCGCGCTCAGGCTCTGCTCGTAGTTGCCTTTGTACACCGGCACAATTTTGTAATCCGGGTGGGTGTCGTTGAAACGCTGCGCCAGGGAGTCAACTTCTTTACCCAACTCCCCTTCCATGGAATGCCAGAACGGAATGGTCGTCACGGCCATTGCGTTCGTCGCAAAAGCCAGACCCAGTGCCAGACCCAAAGCCGTGTGTCGTAACGATGTCATTGTCATCTCTCTTATTGTGCCGGATGCGCGATATCACGCGTTTTATGCTCGCGAGGTAACATGACATGCTCGAATGACAGAAAAATAACTGTTTATTTACAGAATCGTGACAACCAGGCGTCAGAGGGATGATGGTTATGTGAAGGGGTTTATGTGGTTGAGTGCGGTCTGGTGCCCTCACCCCGACCCTCTCCCACAGGGAGAGGGAGAAAGGCGATCGGTTCCCTCTCCCTTGAGGGAGAGGGTTAGGGTGAGGGGGAAATGCGATTAACCGCCCAAATACGCGCTCCGCACCGCTTCGTTCGCCAGCAGCGCGTCGCCGGTATCCGAGAGCACCACGCGGCCGTTTTCCAGCACGTAGCCACGGTCGGCGAGCTTCAGCGCCTGGTTGGCGTTTTGCTCCACGAGGAAGATGGTCATCCCCTCTTTGCGAAGCTGCTCGATGGTGTCGAAAATCTGCTGGATGATGATCGGCGCAAGCCCGAGCGACGGCTCGTCGAGCAGCAGCAGGCGCGGCTGGCTCATCAGCGCGCGGCCGATTGCCAGCATCTGCTGTTCACCGCCGGACATGGTGCCCGCACGCTGGATGCGGCGCTCCCACAGGCGCGGGAAGAGTTCATACACCCACTTGATGCGGGTCTGATACTGGTCGCGGTGAGCAAAAAAACCGCCCATCGCCAGGTTCTCTTCCACCGTCATGCGGGAAAACACGCGACGCCCTTCCGGGACAATCGCTACCGCTTCGCGCATGATTTTGGCGGTCTGCCAGTCGGTAATGTCTTTATCATCAAACACAATCCGCCCGCTGGTGGCGCGCGGATCGCCGCACAGGGTGCCGAGCAGCGTGGTTTTACCCGCGCCGTTGGCTCCGATCAGGGTGACGATCTCCCCCTGATTGATATGCAGACTAACGTCGTGCAGCGCCTGGATCTTGCCGTAGTGCGCATTCACCTTGTCGAACGTTAACATCGCTTTTTCCATCTTATGCCTCACCAAGGTATGCGCGGATCACGTCCGGGTTGTTGCGGATCTCTTCCGGCGTCCCGTTTGCCAGCGGCGTGCCCTGGTTTACCACGTAGATACGGTCAGAAATGCCCATCACCAGCTTCATGTCGTGCTCAATCAGCAGAATGGTGGTGTCGTGATGATCGCGCAGCTCGGCAATCAGCTCGTCCAGCTCTTTGGTCTCTTTCGGGTTTAGGCCGGCAGCGGGTTCGTCGAGCATCAGGATTTCCGGCTGGGTGACCATGCAGCGCACGATCTCCAGACGGCGCTGATCGCCGTAGGCCAGGTTGCTCGCCTGACGGTTGGCGTGCTGGAGCAGGCCGATACGGTCCAGCCAGGTGGCGGCGCGGTCGAGCGCTTCATCCTGCGCGCGGCGGAAGGCCGGGGTTTTCAGCAGGCCGGAGAACAGCCCGGTTTTGAGCTGCTGATGCTGTGCCACCAGCAGGTTCTCAATCACCGTCATCTCGCGGAACAGGCGTACGTGCTGGAAGGTACGCACCACGCCCATGCGGGCAATCTGCTGGCCCGGTAAGCCTTCAAGATGCTGGTCGCGTAGCATGATAGTGCCGCCCGTCGGCTTGTAGAAGCCGGTCAGGCAGTTAAAGACCGTGGTTTTCCCCGCGCCGTTCGGGCCAATCAGGGAGACAATCTCTTTCTTGTGCAGATCCAGATTTACGTTGTTGACCGCCAGCAGGCCGCCAAAACGCATCATCAGGCCGTTAACGGATAATAATGGCTGGCTCATGCCTGCTCTCCTTTTGCCTGGGTGCGTTTCAGCTTCAGCTGTGGGCGGGTCATCGGCAGCAAGCCCTGCGGACGCCAGATCATCATCAGCACCATCAAACCGCCCAGCATCAGCATGCTGTACTCGTTGAAGTCACGCATCAGCTCGCGCGACACCACCAGCAGGATGGCGGCAAGGATAACGGCAAACTGCGAGCCCATCCCCCCCAGCACCACAATCGCCAGCACAAAGGCGGATTCGGCAAAGGTGAAGGATTCCGGGCTGACAAAGCCCTGACGCGCGGCGAACAGCGTCCCGGCGAAACCGGCAAACGCGGCGCTGATGGTAAACGCGGTCAGCTTGATGCGGGTCGGGTTCAGGCCCAGGGAGCGGCAGGCGATTTCGTCTTCACGCAGCGCTTCCCACGCGCGGCCCAGCGGCATCCGCAGCAGTCGGTTGATCACAAACAGGGTAATCACCACCAGCAGCAGCGCCACCAGATAGAGCCAGATCACGCGGTCGGACGGGTCGTACTTCACGCCGAAGAAGTTGCTGAAGGTATCCCAGCCGCCCTCACGGGCGCTGCGGCTGAACTCCAGGCCGAAGAAGGTCGGTTTCGGGATCTGGCTGATGCCGTTCGGGCCGCCGGTCACTTCGGTGTTGTTCAACAGCAGAATACGCACGATTTCGCCGAAGCCTAAGGTCACAATCGCCAGATAGTCACCGCGCAGGCGCAGCACCGGGAAGCCGAGCAGGAAGCCCGCAGCGGCAGAGACCAGCCCCGCCAGCGGCAGGCAGGTCCAGAAGCCGAGGCCGTAATAGTGGTTCAGCAGCGCGAAGGTGTAGGCACCAATAGCGTAAAAACCGCCGTAGCCCAGCACCAGCAGGCCAGACAGCCCGACCACCACGTTCAGGCCGAGGCCCAGAATCACGTAGATCATGGTCAGGGTGGCGATATCCACCGTGCCGCGCGACACCATAAACGGCCACGCTACCGCAACCACCAGCAGCGCCACGAGGAACAGCTTCTGCTTCACGGTTGAGCCGTCGATCGCCGGTAAGACGAACTTCGGCCCGGAAACGTTTTTAAGCGTCTTCTGGAACACAGGGCGGATCAGCTGGAACAGGAACACCACTGCTGTGCCGATAAAGACCCACTGCCAGCGGATATCCGGCGCGGTGTTAACCACCAGCTTTGTGCCATCGAGCCCTAACTGGACGCCCATAAAGACGCCCGCGAGGATGAAGAACATGGCGGCAGAGAGCAGCGCCATTGCAAAATGCATCGGTTTCATACTTTCTCTACCTCCGGACGGCCCAGAATACCGGTAGGCATGACCAGCAGCACCAGAATCAACAGGGCGAACGACACCACGTCTTTGTATTCGGTACTGAGATACGCCGAGGAGAGCGCTTCCGCCACGCCGAGGATCAGCCCGCCAATCATCGCGCCCGGAATACTGCCGATACCGCCCAGTACCGCTGCGGTGAAGGCCTTCATCCCGGCCATAAAGCCGATGTACGGGTTGATTACGCCGTAGAACTGACCGAGCAGGACACCTGCGACCGCAGCCATGGCGGCGCCGATCACGAAGGTCAGCGCAATCACGCGGTCGGTGTTAATCCCAAGCAGGCTCGCCATTTTGAGGTCTTCCGCGCAGGCACGGCAGGCGCGCCCCATGCGGGAGTAACGGATGAACAGCGTCAGCGCCAGCATCGCGATGAAGGTCACGACCCAGATAACCAGCTGCATGGTGGTGATGGTGGCCGCGAAGTTTTCGCTCGCCCCCACAATCCACTGGCCGTTAAACAGGCTTGGCAGCGCCACGTCGCGCGACCCTTCGGTCAGGCTGACGTAGTTTTGCAGGAAAATAGACATCCCGATGGCGGAGATGAGCGCGATCAGGCGCTTGGAGCTGCGCACCGGCCGATAGGCGACGCGTTCGATGCTCCAGCCGTAGGCGCTGGCAATCACAATCGCACCGACAAACCCGGCGGCGACCAGCAGCCAGCTGCTGTCGATGCCCATCATCATCAGCGCGGCGATAATCATAAAGGAGACATAGCTGCCGATCATGTAGACCTCGCCGTGGGCGAAGTTGATCATGCCGATAATGCCGTAAACCATCGTGTAGCCGATGGCGATCAGCGCGTAGGTGCTTCCCAGCGTGACGCCGTTAAACATCTGCTGCAAGAAATAGAGAAACTGCTCGGACATATGCAAACCTTTTTATACCCGCCCGGCGCACCGGGCGGTGGGATAATTATTTGGCGACCGAGGATGAACCGTCGGCGTGCCACTTAAAGACACCAAATTCAAATCCCTTCAGATCGCCTTTCTCATCCCAGTTCAGCGGCCCAATCACGGTGTTCGCCCCGTGTGCTTTTAAATCTTTCACAATATCCAGCGGCTCTTTGCTGCCGGTGCGCTCCAGCGCGGTCGCCAGAGACTGCACCGCCGCGTAGGTGATCCAGACGTACGGACCGCTCGGATCTTTCTTCTGCGCCTTAAGCGCATCCACGATAGCTTTGTTCGCCGGATCCTGGTCATAGCGTTTTGGCATTGTTACCAGCATCCCTTCCGCCGCATCGCCCGCGATGTTGGACAGGGAGGCATTGCCCACGCCCTCTGGCCCCATAAACTGGGTTTTCAGGCCGGTGGCGCGCGCCTGACGCAGCATCTGGCCCATTTCCGGGTAGTAGCCGCCGTAGTAGACGAAGTCGATATTCTCTTTTTGCAGACGGGCGATCAGCGCGGAGAAGTCTTTCTCGCCTGCGGTAATGCCGTCAAAGAAGACGATGTTCGCGCCGCCTTTTTTCAGGCCGTCCTGCACGGAGCGCGCCAGGCCTTCGCCGTACTGCTGCTTGTCATGAATAATGGCAATGCGCTGTGGCTTGACGTTGTCGAGGATGAATTTCGCGGCGGTAGGGCCCTGAGAGGAGTCCAGCCCGGCGGTACGCATGATGTGCTCATAGCCGCGCTGGGTCAGTTCCGGGTTAGTCGCGCCCGGGGTGATCATCAGAATGCCTTCGTCTTCGTAGATATCCGACGCGGGCTGGGTGGACGATGAGCACAGATGGCCGATCACGTACTGGATGCCATCGTTAACAATTTTGTTGGCGACCGCGACGGCCTGTTTAGGATCGCAGGCGTCGTCATACTCCACGCCCACCAGCTTGTCGCCTTTGATCCCGCCTTTGGCATTGATGTCTTTGATTGCCTGACGCGCGCCGTTGAACTCCATATCGCCCCACTGGGCAACCGGACCGGACATTGCGCCTACAACCGCAACCTTAATATCTTCCGCCATAGCTGCCTGCGAAATCGCCAGTGCAACCATTCCCGCGATTAATGCTTTCGCGTTCCGTTTCATCTCTGAATCCCCATTCGTGATGTTTATATTTTGTTTTATTATGGTTAAAAAGCATTCTGTACTTTTAATGAACAACGCTATTTTTACCAGTGCCTTTAATGATTTAGCGCAGTCTTTTTACAAAAACCAGACTAAAATCTCTATTTTTCAGGCGATTAAGCAAAGATAATATTCTGAATTCTGGCAGAGATAAACAAATAAAAGCGCAGTTGGCAGCATAAAATAACGGTACAAAGCGCCGAATAAATCACTACCTTTCAGGTAAAAATCCTGCTTATTTTTCGATCCATGTGTTTTCAGACTGCACATCGCCCTGTCAAAAAACTAATCACCTGGCAAATGGATTAAAAAGAGAAAGCCGCTGGTGGAATAAATTGAGTACACTGCCCCTACTCTTTTTGATTTGGACATGTAGCTAATGAAACTGACAATCGTCCGTCTGGTGACCTTTAGCGACCAGGATCATATCGACCTGGGCAAGATCTGGCCGGAATACTCCTCTTCGTCGCTGGCCGTCGACGAGAATCACCGCATTTACGCCGCCCGCTTTAACGAGCGTCTGCTGGCCGCCGTGCGCGTCACCCTGAGCGGTACGCAGGGCGCGCTGGACTCGCTGCGCGTGCGTGACGTGACCCGCCGTCGCGGCGTCGGGCAGTATTTGATTGAAGAAGTGATACGTGAAAACCCGAGCGTGACCGCCTGGTGGATGGCCGACGTGGGCGTAGAAGATCGCGGCGTGATGGCGGCGTTTATGCAGGCGTTAGGGTTTACGGCGCAGACGAACGGGTGGGAAAAACGCCAGGGTTGATTTGTGCGGCCTGATGCCCTCACCCCGGCCCTCTCCCACGGGGAGAGGGAGAACACCGGACAATCCCCTCTCCCTGTGGGAGAGGGTTAGGGTGAGGGCATCAACCTGCACCAGAATTATTTGGCGTCAGTCGCCGTACCGTTAGCATGCCAGTCAAACACGCCGAACTCGAAGCCCTTCAGATCGCCCTTCTCGTCCCATGACAGCGGCCCCATCACGGTTTCCACGGAGTTCGCCTTCAGGTATTTCGCGATTTCAGCCGGGTCGGCCGACTGGTTCAGGCCCGCCTGCAAGGATTGCAGCGCCGCGTAGGTGGTCCAGACGAACGCGCCGCTTGGATCCTGTTTCTTCGCCTTGATGGCGTCTACGATCGGTTTGTTCGCCGGAACCTGGTCATAGTTCTTCGGCTTGGTCACCAGCAGCCCTTCGGCAGACTCGCCCGCGATGTTAGACAGGGAAACGTTCGCCACGCCTTCTGGTCCCATAAACTGGGTTTTCAGACCAGCCGCACGCGCCTGGCGCAGGATCTGACCCATTTCCGGGTGGTAGCCGCCGTAGTAAACGAAATCGATATTCTCTTTCTTCAGACGCGCCACCAGCGTGGAGAAGTCTTTCTCACCGGCGGTGATACCGTCGAAGAAGACCACGTCAGCCTTCGCTTTTTTCAGGTTGTCCTGCACGGAGCGTGCCAGACCCTCGCCGTACTGCTGTTTGTCATGCACGATAGCGATGCGCTTCGGCTTCACTTTGTCGACAATGTATTTCGCAGCGGTCGGGCCCTGATCGGAATCCAGACCGGTGGTGCGGAGGATCAGCTTGTAGCCACGCGCGGTCAGCTCCGGTGCGGTCGCCGCCGGGGTGATCATCAGAATACCTTCGTCTTCGTAGATGTCAGACGCAGGCTGAGTAGAGGAGGAGCACAGGTGGCCGATAACGTACTTAATGCCGTCGTTAACCACTTTGTTCGCAACCGCAACCGCCTGTTTCGGGTCGCAGGCATCATCATATTTTACGATTTGCAGCTTTTCGCCTTTAATACCGCCCTTCGCATTAATGTCTGCAACCGCCTGTTCTGCTCCCGTAAATTCCTGGTCGCCGTACTGGGCTACCGGGCCGGACATTGCGCCGACGACGGCGACTTTGATATCTGCCTGCGCCACGGAGCTAAATGCCAACGCGATACATCCTGCCAGTAACGCTTTACCCTTCATGTTCATCCTGAGAATCCCCATTGTTATGGTTATAACGATTGTTGTGATGTTGTTGTGTAGCGCTTTATTTCAATTATAGGTATGCCGCCCGCGCTTTTTCAGCACACTCTGCTAAAACATACCCCATTTTTATGATTTTGGAATAGCAAATTTGAAATGAATATATGATAAGCCCGGCCACGGTTCAGGCCGGGCGTTGGGCTTTATCGAGTCAGCGAGGCAGAAATAATATCCAGCGCCTGGCGGAACTGCGCTTCGGGGATGGTGAGCGGATAAAGGAAGCGGATCACGTTGCCGTATACGCCGCAGCTCAGCAGCAGCAGCCCTTCCTGCAACGCGCGCTCCTGCACCTGGCGGGTAAATTCCGGCGACGGTTGCCCGGTGTCGGGATCGTTAAACTCTACCGCCACCATTGAGCCCTGCGAGCGAATATCAGCGATATACGGGCAATCCGCTTTCGCTTTGTTAAGCACCTCGACCAGATGATGACCCAGATGCGCCGAGCGGGTGCAGAGATCTTCTTCCTCAATCACGTCCAGCACCGCGTGGGCGGCGGCAATCGCCAGCGGGTTACCAGCGTAAGTCCCGCCCAGACCGCCCGGCGCGGGCGCATCCATCACCTCTGCCCGGCCCGAGACCGCCGACAGCGGCATTCCGCCCGCCAGGCTTTTCGCCATGGTGATCAGATCGGGCTTCACGCAGTGGTGCTCCATTGAGAACAGTTTCCCGGTGCGGGCAAAGCCGGACTGCACTTCATCGGCAATCAGCAGAATGCCGTGGGTATCACACAGCGCGCGCAGCGCCTGCATAAAATCAGCGGGGGCGACGTTGAAACCGCCCTCGCCCTGAACAGGTTCAAGAATGATGGCCGCCACCTGATCCGGGGCGATATCGGCCTTGAAGATGCGCTCGACGCTTTTAATCGCATCCTGAGAGCTCACGCCGTACAGCGTATTGGGGTATTGCGCGTGGTAGACCGAGCCAGGGAACGGGCCGAAGCCGATTTTATACGGCGCGACTTTGCCGGTGAGCGCCATGGTCATAAAGGTACGGCCGTGGAACGCGCCGCCGAAGGTGATAAGGCCGGGGCGTTTGGTATAGGAGCGGGCAATTTTTACCGCGTTTTCGACCGCTTCGGCCCCCGTTGAGAAGAAGGCCGTTTTGGCCGGGCCATCAATCGGCACGCGTTCGTTGATGCGTTCAGCGAGCGCGACGTAGCCTTCGTACGGGACGATTTGATACGCGGTATGGGTAAAGGCGTGGAGTTGTTTTTCGATGGCGGCGATAACTTTTGGATGGCGATGTCCGGTGTTCAGCACGGCGATCCCGGCGGCAAAATCGATGACCTCATTGCCTTCAACATCCCACAGCGTAGCGTTTTCGGCTTTGTCGGCATAGAAGTTACACATCACGCCGATACCGCGCGGCGTCGCCTGCAAACGCCGGTCGTTCAGTTCTTTATTTTTCACCCTGTCCCCCTGAGACATTCACATGCTTAGCGCATCAGTAAGTGTTTGCCAGAGGGTGAAAATTCGCCAGATCGGGCGCTAAAAAAACAAAAACCCCCGAATTTTCATTCGAGGGTTATCGGTACTTCGCAGAAATTACGCTTCGATAGCGGCGCGAAGTTTTTTCATGGCGTTTTTCTCAAGCTGACGAACACGTTCAGCGGAGACACCGTAGCGGTCAGCCAGTTCCTGGAGGGTGGACTTGTTGTCTTCGTCCAGCCAGCGGGCACGGATAATATCCTGGCTACGCTCGTCGAGGCCTTCCATCGCATGAGTCAGCTTGTTCGCGGCCTGGTCTTCCCAGTTGTCCTCTTCGATGCCGTCGGCAAAGTTAGAGGTTTTATCCTGCAAGTACAGGACCGGCGCCATTGGCTGGCTGTCAGATGCGTCGTCGTCGGAAGACATGTCAAAGGTCATGTCCTGCGCGGCCATTCGGGATTCCATCTCACGCACGTCTTTGCTGGAAACGCCCAGCTCGCGCGCCACCATTTCAACTTCATCCTGATTGAACCAGCCCAGACGCTGCTTGGTTTTACGCAGGTTGAAGAACAGTTTACGCTGCGCTTTTGTCGTGGCGACCTTCACGATACGCCAGTTACGCAGAACGTATTCATGAATTTCGGCTTTGATCCAGTGTACGGCGAAGGAAACCAGTCGCACACCCACTTCCGGGTTGAAGCGACGTACAGCCTTCATCAGACCGATGTTACCTTCCTGAATCAAGTCTGCCTGCGGCAGGCCGTAGCCCGCATAATTACGAGCAACGTGAACAACAAAGCGCAGGTGAGACAGGATCAGCGTTTTAGCTGCTTCCAGATCGCCCTGGTAATGCAGCTTTTCAGCAAGCTCCTTTTCTTCCTCGGCCGTTAACATCGGCCAGGTGTTCGCAGCCCGGATGTAAGATTCCAGGTTACCAACAGGGGCTAAAGCTAAAGTTTGCATTTCTTTGGTCATTCATTCCTCTCAATTTGGTCTCTTCTGGCCCAGGTTATCCCCATCAGGCAACAACCATGCCAAAGCGTTTGAGCAACGAGAATAGCATTCACTCTTTTATCAGACAGTGATTTTATCCACAAGTTCCAGTGCAACGCGTGAATAAATTACGCACAAAATGTGACATGGAGATGATAGTGCGGGGGAAGAGAAAACAGGGACTCTTTCCCTGCAAGCGAACAGCTCGGTGCAGGGAAAGATTATACCACGCTTTTATTATTCGGGAGTAAAGTGACGTAAATGTTGCACCGTCGCCAGCCACGCGGCGATCCACCCAATCATCGAGCAGACCAGCAGCAGTAACAGGCACTCATCGAAGCCTAAGCCACTGATATCAAATCGCGTGCCGAAAACCTGCGCCACTTCGGTGACGGCAGACGAGAGCCGCAGCACCAAAATTTCTGACAATATCAATGAAAGAAATGCACCAGAAAAACCTAATAACGCGCCGCCGTAAAGGAACGGGCGGAGGATAAATCCATCCGTCGCACCAATCAGTTTTTGCACGTTAATGGTATCGCGACGGGCAAAGATGCTCAGGCGCACGCTGTTACCGATGACGAGGAACACCGCCGCCACCATCAACACGCCGATCATTGCCGACACGCGCCCTACCAGCCCGGTCAGCGCCGCCAGACGCGCAAACCAGCTGTCGTCCATGCGCACTTCATCGATGCCTTTGATGCGGGTAATGCGGTCACGCAGCGTGTTGAGCGCTTCGGTGCCCTGGAAATCGAGCTTCGGATTGACCACCGCCACCGCAGGCAGCGGGTTCTCTTCCAGCATATCCAGCGCACCGCCAAAGCCTGACCAGTTGCGGAACTCGCCCAGCGCCTCTTCACGGGAGAGATAGTTAACCTTATCGACCCCCTGCTCGGCCTGAAGCTGCCCCACCACCTGCGCGGCGGCGTCATCGTCGAGCGCTTTGTCGAGATAGACGGTGATTTGCGGCGAAGGATAGTACTGCGAAGCCGCCTGGTTTACGTTCTTATAGACCATGTAGCACACGCTCGGCAGCGTGAGGGAGATGGCGATCACCATCACCGTCAGGAAGGTCGCCAGCGGTTTGCTTTTCAGATCCTGCAACGCGCCGTGGAAGGCGTAGCGCACCTGCTCGTTGAAAACGTTGGTTTTACGCGAATTCGGTTTAGGCGCCGCCTTCGCGCGCTTCGGCGTATTGCGGTTATCACCGCCGCCACCCTGCGGTTTACGGAAACGGTCAAAACGGTTTCCGAACTGCCGGATTTGATTCATTGCGTCACGCTTATTCACCCAGGCCTCCGTGCAAATGACCGTCGCTCAGCGTCAGCATACGGTATGAACGACGGGAGATAAGCCCCATGTCGTGCGTTGCCATCAATACCGTTACCCCTACGCGGTTGAACTCCTCAAACAGACGCAAAATCCCTTCGGACAGGGCATCGTCGAGGTTACCGGTAGGTTCATCCGCCAGCAGAACGGCGGGTTTGTTCACCACCGCACGGGCAATGCCCACGCGCTGCTGTTCACCGCCGGAAAGCTGGATCGGGAAGTTCTTCGCTTTGTCCAGCAGCCCGACCTTATCCAGCGCCGCCGATACGCGGCGGCGAATGTCATCATAGCTGGCACCGGCGATAATCAGCGGGATCGCCACGTTATCGAAGACGGTGCGATCCATCAGCAAATGGTGATCCTGGAAAATCATGCCGATCTGGCGACGCAGGAACGGCACCTCACGGTTTTTCAGACGGCTGATGTCGTGGCCGCTGAAGAAGATTTTCCCGGCGCTTGGCCGTTCGATCCCACAGATAAGCTTGAGCAGGGTACTTTTCCCCGCGCCGGAATGGCCGGTCAGGAATGCCATCTCGCCTGGCTGCAAGTGGAACGTTACCCCTTGCAGCGCTTGTCTCCCACCGAGATAGGCCTTGCTGACGTGTTCAAAGCGAATCATTGTTAATCCTCTCGGGCAAAAAGTGCCTCAATAAAGTCGTCCGATTTAAACGGACGTAAATCCTCAATACGCTCGCCCACACCGATATAACGGATAGGAATGCCGAACTGGTCGGCCACGGAGAAGATCACCCCGCCTTTGGCGGTGCCGTCCAGCTTGGTCAGCGTGATCCCGGTCAGTCCTACCGCTTCATGGAACAGCTTCGCCTGGCTAATGGCGTTCTGCCCGGTGCTGGCATCGATAGTCAGCATAATTTCATGCGGTGCGTCTTCGTCCAGCTTCTTCATCACGCGGACGATTTTCTTCAATTCTTCCATCAGGTGCGATTTGTTCTGCAAACGCCCTGCGGTATCGGCAATCAGCACATCCACGTTACGCGCTTTGGCCGCCTGGATAGCGTCAAAGATAACCGAGGCGGAATCCGCGCCGGTATGCTGCGCAATCACCGGGATGTCGTTGCGCTGGCCCCAGACCTGCAACTGCTCAACCGCCGCCGCACGGAAGGTGTCACCCGCCGCCAGCATCACCGATTTGCCCTGCTGCTCGAACTGACGCGCCAGCTTGCCGATAGTGGTGGTTTTACCCACGCCGTTCACGCCAACCATCAGAATAACAAATGGCGTTTTGCCTTCAATATTAAGCGGTTCGTCAACTTTTGCGAGAATTTCGCCCATCTCATCTTTCAGCAAACCGTACAGCGCTTCGGCGTCGCGCAGCTGTTTGCGGCTCGCCCCTTCGGTCAGGCTGGTGATGATTTTACGGGTCGTTTCAACGCCAACGTCGGCAATCAGCAGCTGCTCCTCCAGCTCTTCAAAGAGATCATCGTCGATCTTCTTGCCGCGGAACAGACTGATAAATCCGGAACCTAAGTTCTCTTTGGTTTTAAGCAGGCTGCGTTTCAGGCGCGCGAAGAAGCCCTCTTTGGTCGGCTTTTCCTGCTCCTGGGCAATCTCTTCAACCGGCTCGTCTTCTTCCGCAACCGGCACCACGATCGCCGCCTCTTCAGCGGCCTCTGCCGCCAGCGCCTGCGCTTCAAGCTCCTCGTCGGTGAGTTCCGGCTCGCGTTCCGCCTCTTCTTCTACCGCTTCAACAATTTCCACGGTTTCCGCTTCAGCCTGCCACTCTTCGGCAGAGACCTCTTCGACCTTCACCTCTTCCGGCAGCGGCAGCGCTTCGTGTTCAATCACCGCCTGCGGCGCTTCGGTAACGGGTTCAATCACAACGGGTTCTGGCTTTTCGCTCTCCTGAACCTGCTCGGTGACCTCAACCACCTCTTCAGCAAAGGATTCAATCTCTTCTTTGCTGTGGACGGGTTCTTCTGCCTCTACACTCGCGGCGGTTTCAACAGGCGTTTCAGGTGGCGTTTGCTCCTCAACGGCCTGTTGCTCTTCGGTTTTCTGTTCTGTTTCTTGCTCTTTTTCACCGAAGCCCAGCCAGGAAAAGAAGCCACGTTTTTTTTGTTTTGCCATCTGCGACTACACTCCTCGCGGCGCTATATACATGGAAGCTAAAAAAATGATGAAATAGTCTAACACTTTACTTAATTGACATCACCGCCCGCAATCGCAGGCCAATTGTTAACAGAGCTTTCCTGAAATGAAAAAAACCAACCGCCAGGCCGGACAAATTCGTATTATCGGCGGCCAGTGGCGAGGCCGGAAATTGCCGGTGCCGGATAGCCCCGGCTTGCGCCCAACGACCGACCGCGTAAGAGAAACGCTGTTTAACTGGCTCGCCCCTTCTATGGTAGATGCCCGTTGCCTGGACTGCTTCGCCGGAAGCGGAGCTTTAGGTCTGGAAGCCCTTTCCCGCTACGCCGCCAGCGCTACCCTGCTGGAGATGGATCGCAGCGTGTCCCAGCAGCTTCAGCAGAATCTGGCTACCCTGAAAGCGACGAACGCGAAAGTGGTGAACACCAACAGCCTCGCGTTTCTGGCGCAGCCGGGCACGGCGCACGACGTGGTGTTTGTCGATCCGCCGTTTCGTAAGGGGCTGCTGGAAGAGACTCTGGCGCTGCTGGAAAATAACGGCTGGCTGGCGGATGGCGCGCAAATTTACGTAGAAAGCGAAGTCGAAAACGGTTTACCGCCCGTGCCTGCGCACTGGGATTTGCACCGAGAAAAGGTGGCAGGCCAGGTGGCCTATCGTCTGTATCACCGACACGCACAAGGAGAATCCGATGCCGGTACTGATTAATCTGGGCCGTTTACTGATGCTGGGCGTCTGGGCGTTTCTGCTGCTGAACCTGGTCCACCCGTTCCCGCGCCCGATGAATATTTTCGTCAACGTGGCGCTGATTTTTACCTCGTTTATGCACGCGTTGCAGATGGTGATGCTGAAAAACGGCCTGCCGAAGGACGGCCCGCAGATGACAGGCTGGCAGCAGCTGCGGGTGTTTATTTTCGGCGTGTTTGAACTGCTGGTATGGATGAAGAAGTTTAAGGCGCAGGCGAACAAGTAAGGTGCGCGCTATCGCCCGGTGGCGCTTTCGCTTACCGGGCCTACAAAACCCCGTAGGCCGGGCAAACGCAGTGCCGCCCGGCGTTACTGCTCCGCCCTGAATCCTTCAAACCGCGTCCCTTTGTAGCTTAGCGTCCCTTTCTCCCCCACGGTCAGCTGATGATACTGCTGCGCCTCCAGGCGGAACGTCATCTCCAGCCCGCCGCCCTGTGGTCGGAAGCTCGCCTCATAGCGCATCACGGTGCCCGCGGGCGTTACCTGCTGCTGGCGCGAACGGCGGTCGTTGAGCGCTTTCTCACGTTTGTTGGTCACCACGACCTGTTTCTGGAGCAGCGGCGCGGCGTCGTTGTCGGCCTTTTCCCGGCGCTGCTGAACAAAACGAAACGACGCGGCGATAACAATAATCGCCACCACCACAATGAAAAAAAGCGGCATCTTGCTCATTCTTAAATCCCATCAGATTATGCGGAATTCAGGATACCTTGCCTTATCCGTCATTGCCAAACGCCCGCCCGCGTCACTACACTGAATCAGAAACTGATTATTCAGTCTTAACAGATACAGGGAGTTAATATGCTTTGGTCATTTATCGCTGTCTGTTTGTCCGCGTGGCTCTTCGTCGATGCATCTTATCGCGGGCCTGCGTGGCAGCGCTGGTTATTTAAACCCGTCACACTGCTTCTCCTGCTTCTGCTCGCCTGGCAGGCACCGATGTTTAACGCCATCAGCTATCTGGTGCTCGCGGGCCTGTGCGCGTCGCTGATTGGTGATGCCTTAACCCTGCTTCCGCGCCAGCGGTTGCTCTACGCCGTGGGTGCCTTCTTCCTGTCGCACCTGCTTTATACCCTATATTTTGCCAGCCAGATGACGCTCTCTTTCTTCTGGCCATTGCCGCTGGTGCTGCTGGCGATTGGCGCGCTGCTGATCGCGGTGATCTGGACGCGGCTTGAAGAGATGCGCTGGCCCATCTGTACCTTTATCGCCATGACGCTGGTGATGGTGTGGCTGGCGGGCGAACTGTGGTTCTTCCGCCCAACGTCGACGGCGATGTCCGCCTTCTTCGGCGCCGCGCTGCTGCTGATCGGCAATATTGTCTGGCTGGGCAGCCATTATCGCCGCCGTTTCCGGGCAGATAACGCCATTGCGGCGGCCTGCTACTTCGCCGGACACTTCCTGATTGTGCGTTCCCTGTACATCTAAATAACGCTTGACTCTGGAGTCGACTCCAGAGTGTATGCTGCGGCTAATGAGAAAATTATCATTACCGGAGACTACCATGTCGACGCCAGAGACAAGCAAAAAAGTGCCGCAATTTTCGGCACTTAAACTCACTCCCGAGCCTGCAAAAGACGCCTGCTGCTGCGAAGGCGCGTGCGAAACGCAAACTCAACCGCTGCCCGAAAGCGGCACTCGCTATAGCTGGGTGGTTAACGGCATGGACTGCGCCGCCTGCGCCCGCAAGGTGGAAAACGCGGTCAAACAGGTGCCGGGCGTGAGCCACGTTCAGGTGCTGTTCGCCACGGAAAAACTGCTGGTCAGCGCCGAAACCGACATCAGTAAACAGGTTGAAACCGCCGTCAGCAAGGCGGGCTATTCCCTGCGAAGCGAAGCGGCGCCTGCGCAAACATCCTCACCTCTTAAAGAAAACCTGCCCCTGATCGCGCTTATTGTGATGATGGCGATTAGCTGGGGGCTGGAGCAGTTCAACCATCCTCTCGGCAATCTGGCCTTTATCGCCACCACGCTGGTCGGGCTGTTCCCGATTGCGCGTCAGGCCCTGCAGCTGATGAAAAGCGGAAGCTGGTTCGCCATTGAAACCCTAATGAGCGTGGCCGCCATTGGCGCGCTGTTTATCGGCGCGACGGCGGAGGCGGCGATGGTGCTGCTGCTGTTCCTGATTGGCGAGCGCCTTGAGGGCTGGGCCGCAAGCCGCGCGCGTAAGGGCGTTAGCGCGCTGATGGCGCTCAAGCCTGAAACCGCCACGCAGGTGGTGAACGGCGAACGTAAGACCGTGGCCATCAGCGCCCTGCGCCCGGGGCATGTGATTGAGGTCTCCGCGGGCGGGCGTCTGCCTGCCGACGGGATGCTTATCTCCATCACGGCCAGCTTCGACGAAAGCGCCCTGACCGGGGAGTCGATTCCGGTCGAGCGCGCGGCGGGTGAAAAAGTGCCTGCGGGCGCCACCAGCGTTGACCGTCTGGTGCAGCTGACGGTGCTCTCCGAGCCGGGCGATAGCGCCATTGACCGCATTCTGAAGCTTATTGAAGAAGCCGAAGAGCGCCGCGCGCCCGTCGAGCGTTTTATCGACCGCTTCAGCCGTATCTACACGCCCGCCATTATGCTGGTGGCGCTGCTGGTGGCCCTCGTTCCGCCGCTGCTGTTTGGCGCGCCGTGGGAGGGGTGGATCTACAAGGGGCTGACGCTGCTGCTGATTGGCTGCCCGTGTGCGCTGGTGATTTCAACGCCTGCGGCCATTACCTCTGGCCTTGCCGCCGCCGCCCGTCGCGGGGCGCTGATTAAAGGCGGTGCCGCGCTGGAGCAGCTGAGCCAGGTTCAGCAGGTCGCGTTCGATAAAACCGGGACGCTGACCGTGGGTAAACCGCAGGTGACCGGAATTTATCCGCAGGATATGAGCGAAGACGCGCTGCTGGCGCTGGCCGCGGCGGTAGAGCAAGGCTCGACGCACCCGCTGGCGCAGGCGATTGTGCGTGAAGCGCAGTCGCGGGGATTAACGATCCCGGCGGCAAGCGCACAGCGTGCGCTGGTTGGCTCCGGGATCGAGGCCGTCGTCGAGGGGACGAAGGTCGTGATTGTCGCGGCGGGTCACTCCCCTGCCGCACAGGTTCATGCGCTGGAGCAGGCCGGACAGACGGTGGTGAGCGTGATGCAGGACGGCGTGGCGAAGGGCGTGCTGGCCCTGCGCGATACGCTGCGCGAGGATGCGAAAGAGGCGGTCGCCGCGCTGCATGAACTCGGCGTTCAGGGCGTTATTCTGACCGGGGACAATCCGCGCGCGGCGGCGGCGATTGCGGGCGAGCTGGGGCTGGAGTTCCGGGCCGGGCTGCTGCCTGCGGACAAGGTCAGCGCGGTGACGGAGCTGAACGCCCGTGCGCCGCTGGCGATGGTCGGCGACGGCATTAACGATGCCCCGGCGATGAAGGCGTCCACCATCGGGATTGCGATGGGCAGCGGCACGGACGTGGCGCTGGAAACCGCCGATGCGGCGCTGACGCACAACCGCCTGACCGGGCTGGCGCAGATGATTGGCCTGGCACGCGCGACCCGCGCCAATATCCGGCAGAACATTGGTATTGCGCTGGGTCTGAAGGGCATTTTCCTGGTGACGACGCTGCTTGGCATCACCGGGCTGTGGCTGGCGGTGCTGGCGGATACCGGGGCAACGGTGCTGGTGACCGCGAACGCGTTGCGATTGTTGCGTAAGAACTAAAAAGTGGGGGTGCGGCCTGATGCCCTCACCCCGGCCCTCTCCCACAGGGAGAGGGAGAAAACCCAACGCCTCACTGCATCCCTAACACCCCCGGCAGCCACAGCGATATCGCCGGAATGTACGTCACCATCCCCAGTATCAGCAGCAGCATGCCGTAAAACGGCAGCATCGCCCGCACCACGTGTTCGATCTTCTGCTTGCTCACCGCGCTTGCCACGAACAGCACCGATCCCACCGGCGGCGTGATCAGCCCGATCCCCAGATTCACCATCATGATCATCCCGAAATGCACCGGGTCGATCCCCAGCGAGTTGGTCACCGGCAGCAGCACCGGCGTCAGGATCAGTATGATCGGTGCCATGTCCATCAGCGTGCCGATCAGCAGCAGCATGACGTTGAGGTACATCAGGATCACGTACTTGTTATCCGAGAGCGAGGTGAAGAACTCGGTGATGCGTGACGGAAGCTGCATATAGGTCATCACCGCGCCAAACGCCGCCGCAAAGCCAATCAGTATCATGACAATGGTGACCGTTTTCACCGTCCGGCACATCAGCTTCGGCAGCTCGCTCCACTTGTAGTCGCGGTAGATAAACATGGTGACGAAGAACGCCCACAGGCAGGCCACGGCGGCGGATTCGGTTGCGGTAAAGATCCCGGACAAAATCCCGCCGAGGATAATCACCACCGTCATCAGCCCCCACAGCGCGTCCAGCATGGTTTTCAGCGCCTGCTTAAACGGAATTTTTTCCCCTTTCGGGTAGCCGCGCTTATGCGCAAAGCATAAGCACAGCACCATCAGCCCCATGCCCAGCAGCAGCCCCGGCAGGATCCCCGCGATAAACAGCGTGGCGATAGAGACCGTGCCCCCCGCCGCCAGCGAGTAAATCACCGAGTTGTGGCTCGGCGGGATCAAAATCGCCTGCACCGATCCGCTCGCGGTCACCGCCGCCGCGTATTCGCGCGGATAGCCCTTCTTCTCCATCTCCGGGATCATCACGCTGCCGATCGAGGCCGTATCCGCCACCGACGAGCCGGAAATCGCGCCGAAAAAGGTCGAGGCCACGATGTTCACCAGCGACAGGCCGCCGCGAATAAAGCCGACAAAAATATAGGCAAAGTTCACCAGCCGGCGGGCGATGCCCCCTTCAGCCATGATCGCCCCGGCGAGGATAAAGAACGGGATCGCCAGCAGGGTAAATTTGTTCACCCCGCTGGTGATCTGGATCATCAGCGCCTCCAGCGGCAAATCGATCCACAGCGCCCCGGCGACGGCGCTCAGGCCGACGGCGAAGGCGACCGGCATTCCCAGCGCCAGCAAAATGGCGAGGGTGAATAACAAAATAAACGCATCCATTGTTCACCCCTTAACCGTGGTTGCCGATGAGCACAACAGGACGATTTTCCTGCGAGCCAAACAGCAGACGTTCGATAACAAACAGGATCAGGATCGCCGATCCGACCGGCAGCGGCAGATAGCTCTCGCCGGAGGTCAGGATCGGGAACTCCGCCACCGGCTGCTCCCAGAGATCGGCGCACAGCCAGAAGCTGTACCAGAACATGATCAGCGAAATCAGCAGCATCAGCAGATCCACCACCCGGGCGCACAGGGTTTTGAGCATGTCCGGCAGCCGGTCGGTAAGCATGTTGACCGCGATATGCGACCCGGCACGGTACCCCACCGCCGCGCCGATAAAGGTAAAGGTCACCATGCAGATAATGGCGATCGGCTCCGGCCAGGATTCCCCGCGGTTGAGCACGTAGCGCGAGAAGATGCCAATCGGGATCACGATGGTCATCAGCAGCAGCGAGAAGCCCGCCACGGTCATGGCGAGCAGGTACAGGCGGTCCATCCACTTCAGGTAGAGTTCGGACATACGTACTCCGGCTTACTGGACGTCAGCGATGGCTTTCATCAGATCCTGATGCTTGTCGCCATACTGCGCGCGCACCGGCTCTGTGGCTTTGATAAACACCGTTTTGTCGATCTCGTGGAACTGCACGCCACCCGCTTTCATCTTCTCCAGCGCGTCAGCGTTGTAGGCATTCCACAGCTTGCGCTGCTCAAACTGCGCTTCGCGCGCCAGGGTCAGCACTTTCTGCTGCTCGTCCGCGCTCAGCTTGTCCCATTTCACTTTCGAGTAGAGCAGCATTTCCGGGGTGATGAAGTGGCCGCTCAGGGTGTAGTTTTTGGCGACCGGCATGTAGTTGTGGGCGATAAAGGTCGGCGGATTGTTCTCCGCGCCGTCAATTACGCCGGTCTGCATCCCGCTGTAGACCTCGCTGACGCCCATCGCCACCGAGTTGGCGCCCATGTCCTTCAGCGTGGCGAGCGCCACCGGGCTACCCTGCACGCGGATTTTTTTGCCCTTGAGATCGTCTGGCTTAACGATAGGTTCTTTGGTGATCAGGTTGCGCGTGCCGGAGTCCATCCAGCCGAGGAACACCAGCTTCGATTTCGGGTTGGCGGTGAGCTTGTCGCCGATCTGCTTGCCGATGTCGCCGTCGATCACCTTATGCATGTGGTCTTCATCGCGGAAGACGTACGGCAGCGTGAAGACTTCGATATCTGGCAGGATTGCCGCGACGGGCGCCATGGAAACGCGGATCATGTCGATCGCGCCCATCTGGGCCTGCTCGATCATCTGCTTTTCGTCACCGAGCACGCCGCCGGGGAAGACCTTGATCTCCAGCTTGCCGTCGGTTTGTTGTTTGAGCTTTTCACCCATGTGCTGCACCGCCACCACGTTCGGGTAGCCTTCAGGATGCACATCGGCAGCTTTAATGGTTTGCGCAGAAACGGTGCAGGCGAAAGCAGACAGACACAGAGCGGCCAGTAACGGCTTGAGGGTCGTTTTCATCGAGTCAACTCCAGGGTAGTGAGGTAAGCGTTAAAACGGTGTTTTATTTTTGTACGCTTAAAAACTAGACTACGGCTGGAAAAGCGAGGGTGAAGCGCCTCACAAAAAACGCGAATTTTTGAAACGATGGTTTGAAACTGTGATGGGATCGGTTATCTCCCTCTCCCAGTGGGAGAGGGCCGGGGTGAGGGCGTCAGGCCGCACTCACCCCTTACGAATTAAATACTGATACGGCAGCGCGTCCGTGGCCTGCGCCACCAGCTCGTGCTCCATAAAGGTACAAAATCCGGGAATATCGCGGGTGGTCGCCGGATCGTCGGCGATGATGAGCAGCGTTTCGCCGGTCTGCATGTTACGCACGGTTTTGCGCACCATCATCACCGGCTCCGGGCAGCGGAGGCCCTGGGCATCAAGGGTGTGGTCTGGGCTGGAAAACAGGTCGGTCATTTTCTTCTCGATGAAATTAAAACGGCTGTAGTTTACGCCGCGCGCAGGGCATTGCAAACCAGGTTAACGATTGCGCGAAAATTAGCCATTGCAAAGCATAATGAAAGCAGTATGATGCAGCCGTTTTATTGGGTTCCCTCACCCCAACTTATAAAAAGGTCACAATATGACGCAGTTCTCTCAATCGCAGCGCGTAAAAGCGTTGTTCTGGCTATCGCTATTTCATCTGCTGGTGATCACCTCCAGCAACTATCTGGTGCAGCTCCCGATCTCGGTGTTGGGTTTCCATACCACCTGGGGCGCGTTCAGTTTCCCGTTTATTTTCCTCGCCACCGATCTGACCGTGCGTATTTTCGGCGCACCGCTGGCGCGACGGATAATCTTCGCGGTGATGCTCCCGGCGCTGTTCATCTCCTACGTCATCTCTTCCCTGTTCTACATGGGAAGCTGGCAGGGCTTTGAGGCGCTGACGCACTTCAACCTGTTCGTGGCGCGTATCGCCGCCGCCAGCTTTATGGCCTACGCCCTGGGGCAGATCCTCGACGTTCACGTCTTTAACCGCCTGCGCCAGAACCACCGCTGGTGGATGGCGCCGACCGCCTCCACGCTGTTTGGTAACGTGAGCGACACCCTGGCCTTCTTCTTTATCGCCTTCTGGCGCAGTCCGGACGCCTTTATGGCGCAGCACTGGATGGAGATCGCACTGGTGGACTACTGCTTCAAGGTGCTTATCAGCATTGTCTTCTTCCTGCCGATGTACGGCGTGTTGCTGAATATGCTGTTGAAAAGGCTGGCAGATAAATCTGAAATCTCCGCATTGCAGGCAGGTTAAAGGTTCGCTTTAACAGTTGTGATAAGATGCTTAGATGAGCCGTTATGGCCGTTTATCGAAAGGATGAAGTCAATGCGCAATCTGGTTAAATATGTCGGGATTGGCCTGCTGGTTGTGGGTCTTGCCGCCTGTGATAACAGCGACACGAAAGCACCTGCTCAGGCCGCATCAGCAGAAAGTAACGCCACCGGGCAGCCGGTCACCCTTCTGGATGGCAAACTGAGTTTCGCCCTGCCCGCAGACATGACCGATCAGAGCGGTAAGCTGGGCACCCAGGCGAACAACATGCACGTTTACTCCGACGCAACCGGGCAGAAAGCGGTGATTGTGATTGTGGGCGACGACACCAGCGAAGATCTGGCCGTGCTGTCCAAACGTCTTGAAGATCAGCAGCGCAGCCGCGATCCGCAGTTGCAGGTGGTGACCAACAAGTCCATCGACCTGAAGGGCCACACCATGCAGCAGCTCGACAGCATTATTTCGGCAAAAGGCCAGACCGCCTACTCCTCCGTGGTGCTGGGCAAGGTCGACAATAAACTGCTGACCATGCAGATCACCCTCCCAGCAGACGATCAGCAGAAAGCGCAGACCGCCGCTGAAAACATCATTAATACCATCGTGATCAAGTAACGCTTACGATGTTGAAGAGGCCTCCGGGGCGTGCTCCGGGGGCCTTTTTTTTAGCCGCCACGTCAGCAGCAGCGCCACCGCCACCAGCCCCGCCGCCGCAAGATAAATCACCGGCACACCCGCCCACGCCATCACCAGCCCGGCCAGCGGCCCGGTAATGCCGAGCGACATATCCATAAACACCGTATAGGTTGCCAGCGCCGACCCCTGGTTTTGCTGCGGCACGGCCTTCACCGCCACCACTCCCAGCGCCGGGAAGACCAGCGAGAAGCCCGCGCCCGCGAGGAAGACGCCAATTTTGGCCATCCACGGTTCGGTGGCGACGCCGGTCAGCAGCAGCCCGACAATCTCCACGCTAAAGCAGATCATCGCCACGTTCAGCCCGCCGAGGCGGTTGATGCCGTTCGGGAACAGCAGCCGCGCGCCGACAAAGGCGCAGCTAAAGAGGGTTAAGGCAAAGGCCGCGCCGTCCCAGCCTTTGGCGTCATAAAACAGGGTGATAAAGGTGGCGATCACGCCAAACCCCGCCGACGCGAGCGCCAGCGCCATGCCGTACGGCCAGACTCGCCCGAGCACGGCGCGAAACGGCAGCGGTTTGCCTTTGCTGGCCTTGACCTTCGGGCGCGGCAGCGCCATCACAATCGCCAGCAGCGCCACCACCATAATGGTGATAGCCAGGCCGTACAGCCCGCCCCAGGCGTAACAGACCACGCCGAGCGGCGCGCCAATCGCCATCGCGCCGTAGGTGACGATGCCGTTCCAGGAGATCACCCTGCCGATATGGGGTGCGCCCACCACGCCAACGCCCCACAGGGTAGAGCCGGTTCCGGCGAGGCTCTGACCGATACCCAAAATCACGCGCCCCAGACACAGCAGCGCGAGGCTTAAGAGCGGCCACTGGCTGGTGGACGCCGCCAGAAAATAGCTCAGGCCGCTCAGGAAGCAGCCGCACAGGCCGACGACCACAATGCTTTTTGGCCCGAAGAGATCGGCATAGCGCCCCGAATGCGGGCGGCTCATCAGCGTGGCGAAATATTGCAGGCTAATCACCAGCCCTGCCCAGAAGGCGCTAAAGCCCATCACGTCATGGACATAGCCCGGCAGAACGGCGAGCGGCAGGCCAATGGTCAGGTAGCTGGCGAAGTTAAAAATAACGACGGAAACGATGCGCAGATTAAGACGTAATCCGCTGAGTGCCGGTTCGGCGGCCGGTTCGGGCATGGGTTTTACCTGGATTTTTACAACAGTGTTTCACTATTACCACGACGGGATAAGAAAATCAGCAGCGACTTTCAGAGTAACCCCCCAGGCGAAGGGGATACTTCGCACTACACTTATCTGGCCCCCCGAAAAAGGAATTCGTATGACAACCGGTCAGCCTGATAAAGCAGGACTTCACATTTTACTTAAACTCGCCTGTCTGGTGGTTATCCTCGCAGGCATCCACGCCGCCGCCGACATCATCGTCCAGCTTCTGCTGGCGCTCTTTTTTGCCATCGTGCTCAACCCGCTCGTCACCTGGTTTTTACGCCGGGGAGTGAAACGTCCGGTCGCCATTACCATTGTGGTCATCGTGATGCTGATCGTGCTGACCGCCCTGTTCGGCGTGCTGGCGGCGTCGCTGAGCGAGTTCTCGACCATGCTGCCGCAGTACAATAAAGAGCTGACGCGCAAGCTTGTCGATCTCCAGCGCATGATGCCGTTCGTTAACCTGCACATCTCGCCGGAGCGGATGCTGCGCCGGATGGATTCCGAGAAGGTGATGACCTACGCCACCACGCTGATGACCGGGCTTTCCGGTGCGATGGCCAGCATTTTGCTGCTGGTAATGACGGTGGTGTTTATGCTGTTTGAGGTTCGCCACGTTCCCTACAAGCTGCGCTTTGCGCTGAACAATCCGCAAATTCACATCGCCGGGCTGCACCGCGCGCTGAAGGGCGTGTCCAAGTATCTGGCGCTGAAAACCCTTCTGAGCCTGTGGACCGGAGTGATTGTCTGGCTGGGGCTGGTGCTGCTCGACGTGCAGTTTGCGCTGATGTGGGGCGTGCTGGCGTTTCTGCTGAACTACGTGCCGAATATCGGCGCGGTGCTCTCCGCCGTTCCGCCGATGATTCAGGCCTTCCTGTTTAACGGGTTCTATGAATGTATGCTGGTGGGGGCGCTGTTCCTCGTCGTGCATATGGTGCTCGGCAATATTCTTGAGCCGCGCATGATGGGCCACCGTCTGGGGATGTCGACGCTGGTGGTGTTTCTGTCGTTGCTGGTCTGGGGATGGCTGCTCGGTCCGGTGGGAATGCTGCTCTCGGTGCCGCTCACCAGCGTATGTAAGATCTGGATGGAGACCACCAAAGGCGGCAGCAAGCTGGCGATTCTGCTGGGGCCAGGGCGACCCAAAAGCCGATTGCCGGGGTAGTAAACCTATTACTATCCGTAGGTTAATTCTGTTCCATCCCGTTTTACGTCAGCGCTGCCATATATTATGGCGGCGCTTTTTATTATTTACGTCGTAGAATATTTCACGGCTAAGTAATTTTTTTATTTAATTAAATCAGAGAAATAAACCAGACGCGCTATAAATTATAAATCCACCCGCTGAAAATTTTATTTTCATGATATTATGCCGCGCCTTCACTGCTAATAAATGTATACATTCATATTCTAAGAAAATATACGGACGGCGAGTAATCATTCTCGCTGATGATATTATCGTGAGGCGTTCAGTTTACTTGTTTTAATTGATAGGGAGTTGTTGATGAAAAAGGTTATTAAAGGGTTCGCGGCTGTTGCCGTTATCTTTGCGCTGGCAGGCTGCGCGCGCACTGCCCCCATTGCACAAATTCACGCGACCGTCAGCAGCGGTCACAGCGCTGAACAGGTGAAAATCGCCATTCTGAAAGCAGGCCAGAAGCGCGACTGGATCATGTCTGAAGCCGGCCCTGGCATGATTAAAGGCCGTTTGCAGGCGCGCGATCACGCCGTTGAGGTGCGTATTCCTTATTCAGCAACCGGCTATTCCATTAATTATGACAGCAGCAAAAACCTGAAAGCCAGCAACGGCAAAATTCATAAAAGCTATAACCGCTGGGTGCATAATCTCGACCACGATATTCAGCTGAATCTCTCAGCGGGTGCCGCGCTGTAATGTAAACATGTCGGGCCGCAAACGGCCCGACTGCCTTGTTATCTTCCCCTACAGGTTTTGCAAGAATGTACGAAAAGGACACCCTCAGCGCGCTGGATGCCATCACCGAAGCGCAACGCATCGCTTTTGCCCCGATGCTGTTTCAAACCGCGCTTTGCCTGCGAAATTCAGGGGTGCTGAGCTGGCTTGATAAACGGGGAAAGCAGGGTTCAGACCTGGAAGAAATTACCGAACACAGTACGCTAAACGAATATGGCGTGAGCCTGCTGCTGGATATGGGATTAAGCGGCCGAATAGTGACCCATAAAGCGGGACGCTATTACCTCGCGAAGGTGGGACATTTCCTGCTGCATGACACCATGACCCGCGTAAATATGGATTTCACCCACGACGTTTGTTATCAGGGATTATTCCATCTGTCCGATGCCCTTAAAGAAGAAAAGCCTTCCGGATTACGCGTTTTTGGCAACTGGCCGACCATTTATCCTGCTTTATCGCAATTGCCTGAAAGAGCAAAAGAGAGCTGGTTCGCTTTTGACCATTACTATTCCGACGCGGCATTCGACGCCGCGCTGCCACATATATTCGCTACCGGGCCGACAAAATTGTACGATGTGGGCGGCAATACGGGGAAGTGGGCGCTACGCTGCTGTCGATATAATGAGAATGTCGCGGTCACTCTCCTTGATTTGCCAGAACAAATTGCGCTTGCGACGAAAAATATCGCAAATGAAGGTTTTTCTCATCGCATTGGGTTCTATCCAGTCGATATGCTTAGCACCGCGGCCCTGCCGGGTGAAGCCGATATCTGGTGGATGAGCCAGTTCCTGGACTGTTTTTCTCCGGAGCAGATCGTCGCCATGTTGACCCGCGTTGCGCAGGTCATGAAGCCCGGCGCACGGCTGTGCATCATGGAGCTTTTCTGGGATGCCCAGAAATTTGAAGCGGCCGCCTTTAGCCTGAACGCCACGTCACTGTATTTCACCTGCATGGCGAACGGGAACAGCCGTTTCTACAGCGTAGAGAAGTTTTATCACTACCTGGAGCAGGCCGGTTTTCGCGTCGAGCAACGGCTGGACAATCTCGGGGTAGGTCATACCTTATTGATTTGCCATAAAAATGAACAATAAAGCAGGTTAACTGCTGCGGCGGGTTCGCTCGCCACGGGAACACGGGTTTATCGCGGACGCGCGCAGATGAAATTTACACTAAACATTATCGACTGGCAGGCCAGCGCGCCTGGCCTTAGCAATGCCGACGCGTGGCAGGCATGGTCACGTCAGTCGTTGAGTATCGATCCCGCCGCGCCGCTGGCGAAACTGACCGAACTGCCGATGATGACCGCCCGACGCCTTAACTCGGGCAGCAAGCTGGCGGTGGATATCGGCCTGTCGATGTTGCGCAAGCACAGCATTGACGCGGTGGTCTATTGCAGCCGCCACGGCGAGCTGGAGCGCAATTACCGCATTCTGCACGCGCTGGCGACGGAACAGCCCGTTTCCCCGACGGACTTCGCCATGTCCGTGCATAACTCTGCGGTAGGCAACCTCACCATTACCGCCCGTCAGCCGATTGTCTCGTCGTCGGTATCCGCCGGGCTGGATACCTTCCAGCAGGGGTTATGCGAAGTGCTGAGCCTGCTCCACGCCGGCTATACCCGCATTTTACTGGTCGATTTTGACGGCACCCTGCCCGCGTTTTATCACGCGGCGCTTCCCCCGCAGATGCCCACCTGGCCGTTCGCGCTGGGGCTGGTGATTGAAGCCGGTGACGCGCTGGCCTGCGAAACGCAGCGCGGCAGCGACGGCACCGAGCCCGCACTGCCGCAAAGCCTGCTGTTCCTGCAACAGTATCTTCGCGACGCGCCGCAGTTTACGGTGCCGGGCGAACGTTTGTTATGGCGGTGGACGCGTCAATGAGCCAGATACTCTCGCGCGCCGGCTGGCTGTGGCGTCTTCTCATGACCGGGCTGTGCTTTGCGCTCTTTGGCGCAGGTGGGCTGCTGCTGTCGCTGGTCTGGTTTAACCTGCTGCTGATTTTCCAGCGCGACCGCGTAAAGCGCCGCACCCTGGCGCGCCGGAGCATTTCCGCCAGCTTCCGCCTCTTTTTGACCATCGCCCGCGGTATCGGCGTGCTGGATTATCGCATCCAGAATCTGGAAGCGCTGCGCGCCGACAAAGGCTGTCTGGTGGTGGCGAACCATCCCACGCTGATTGATTACGTGCTGCTGGCCTCGGTGATGCCGGAGACCGACTGTCTGGTGAAAAGCGCCCTGCTGCGCAACCCGTTCGTCAGCGGCGTGATCCGCGCGGCGGATTACCTGATTAACCGCGACGCCGACACCCTGCTCAACGCCAGCCAGCAGCGTCTGGCGCAGGGCGAGACCCTGCTTATCTTCCCGGAAGGCACCCGCACCCGCGTGGGTGAGGCGATCTCCCTGCAACGCGGCGCGGCCAATATCGCCGTGCGCTGCCAGCGCGATCTGCGCGTCGTGCTTATCCATTGCAGCGAACATCTGCTGGATAAACAGAGCCGCTGGTATGACATACCGCCAAATAAACCGCTTTTCACCGTGGAGGTTTGCGATCGCGTGAACATCCACGATTTTTACGATGCGAGCCAACAAGAACCAGCGCTGGCCGCGCGGCAGCTTAACCGGCATTTGCAGCATCGATTAACATCAGGCCTTCACTCTTTGTCAGGAATTAATGATGCAAGCGCTTTATCTTGAAATTAAGGATCTCATCATCTCAACGCTCAATCTGGACGAGCTGACCCCGGAGGATATCGATACCGATGCCGCCCTGTTCGGCGACGGGCTGGGGCTGGACTCCATCGATGCTCTGGAACTGGGTCTGGCCGTGAAAAACCAGTACGGTGTCGTGCTGTCTGCTGAAAGTGAAGAGATGCGTCAGCACTTCTTTTCCGTCGCCACGCTGGCCTCGTTTATCCATACCCAACGCGCTTGAGAGGCGATCCCATGACCGAAAAAGAAACCATCTATCAGGAAGTCGCGGCACTTCTTAGCTCACTGTTTGAACTCGATCCAGAGGACATCACGCCCGAGGCGCGCCTGTATGAAGATCTGGAACTCGACAGCATTGATGCCGTCGACATGGTTGTTCACCTGCAAAAGAAAACGGGTAAGAAAATCACGCCAGAGACCTTCAAATCGGTCCGCACCGTTCAGGACGTGGTGGACGCCGTTGAACAGCTGCTGCACGACGAGTAATGCCTTGTGCGCGGTGGACGCTCTTTCCCGGTAATCCCGCTTTTGACGGGGCTGATGCTGCTGGCCTGGCCGTTTCTGGTCTGGTTTGGCCTCGCGCACAACGGCCTGCACTGGCTGCTGCCGCTGATGGCGCTGGTATTGCTGCTCCGTCTGCGTCAGGCGCGGCGTCACGCCGGGCCGATGCGCTACGTGATCCAGAGCGTCGCGCTGGCGGGCATTGCGCTCTGCACCGCAAGCTACGTGCTGAAAGCCCACCAGTGGCTGCTGCTCTACCCGGTGGTGGTGAACCTCGTGATGCTGGCCGTGTTTGGCGGTTCGCTGTGGACCGCGATGCCGCTGGTGGAGCGGCTGGCGCGCCTGCGTGACCCCGATTTACCGCCTGCCGGGGTGGCTTACACCCGCCGGGTAACCCAGGTGTGGTGCGGCTTTTTCATCGGCAACGGCGCGATGGCGCTGTTTACCGTACTGCACGCCGACGTGCGGCTGTGGACGTTATGGAACGGGATGGTGTCTTACCTCCTGATGGGCACGCTGATGGCGACCGAGTGGCTGGTGCGCCAGCGGGTAATAAATAAAGAGAAGCACAATGCATAGCCCCCTCCCCTTAAACCAGTGGTTAAACGCGCCGCGGCCTGACGATACGCCGGTTGCCTGGCTGGACGACCACACCTGGACGCTCGGCGAGCTGCGCCATGACGTGACGCAGCTGGTCAACGTCCTGCGTCAGCGGGAGGGCGAACGCTGGGCGCTGTGCTTTGAAAACAGCTATCTGTTTATTGTTGCCCTGCTTGCCGCGCTCCACGCGGGTAAAACCCCGGTGATCCCCGGCCACTGCCGCGTATCGCTGCTGGACGAGCAGCAGTCGCTGTTCAGCGGCGTATTAAGCGATCGCACGCTTGGATTCGCGGGCACGCAGATTGTGGTGGCCTCCGCGTACCGGACCGGCCCGTTTACGCCGCTGCCCGACATCGACGGCTCGCGCTACGTCGAGCTGTTTACCTCTGGTTCCACGGGCACGCCGCGCCGGGTGGTGAAACACATCATTAGCCTTGAGCGTGAGGCCCGCCTGCTCGCCGCGCGTTTCGGCGATCGCCTGAAGGACTGCGCGGTGGTGGCCTCGGTTGTGCCGCAGCATATGTACGGCCTGACGTTTCGCATCTTTTTGCCGATGTCCTTCGGACTTATGCTGCACGCCGCGATGCTCTATTACGCCGAACAGCTGGCGGCGCTGGCGCATGACAGGCGTTATCTGTTCGTCAGCAGCCCGGCCTTTTTAAAACGGCTGGATACCGATCTCACGCCGCCGTCCGTTGCCGTGCTGATCTCCGCCGGGGGAATGCTGCCGTGGGACGATGTGACCGCCACCCACGCCTGGCTGCGGATCTGGCCCGATGAAATTTACGGCAGCACCGAAACCGGGATCATGGCCTGGCGCCACCGCGAGCAGGATGACCTGCCCTGGCAGCCGTTCCCCGACGTAGCGTTTCGCACGCAGGAAGATGCCCTGTGGGCCACCTCGCCGCTCATTCACGAAGCGGACGGGCTGCCGCTGGACGACATTTTGCATTTTGACCCGGACGGGCGGTTTCGCATCGTCGGTCGCCGCGGACGGGTCGTTAAAATCGAAGAGAAGCGCATTTCGCTGACCGAAATCGAGCGCCGCCTGCTGGAGCTGGACGGCATTTGCGATGCCGCCGCCCTGCCGATGTCGCGCGGGGGCCGTCAGGGCATTGGCGCGCTGCTGGTGCTGAACGACGAGGCCCGCGAGCGCTGGCAGCAGCAGGGTAAAAAGGCGCAGGAGTTTGCCTGGCGCCGCGCCCTGCTGCCGTGGCTGGAGCCGGTGGCCGTGCCGCGCTACTGGCGCATCATCGATGAAATCCCGGTTAACAGTATGAACAAGCGTGTCTATGCGCAGCTACAGGAGCTATTTCATGAAAATTCATGAACTTACGCGCCATAAGGCACGTCCAGAAAGCCTTGAGGTGGTGATCTACCTCGACCCGTCCCTGTTCTGGTTTAAAGGCCATTTCGCCGTGCAGCCCCTGCTGCCGGGCGTAGCCCAGCTGGAGTGGGTGATGCACTACGCCACCCGCGTGCTGGCGCCGGGCTTTCGCTTTCACAGCCTTCAGAACGTGAAGTTTCAGGCGCCTCTGCTGCCTGAAAACACCGTCACCCTGAGCCTGACGTGGAATGCCGAACGCGCGACGCTCGGCTTTACCTTCCAGCGTCACGCCGGGGATGAACGCCACACCGCCAGCAGCGGGAAGATCCGTTTATGTCAGTAACCTTCCGTCCCTGCGTGCTCATTCCGTGCTACAACCACGGCGCGATGATGGCGAAGGTGCTCGCGCGCCTGGCCCCGTTTGGACTGCCCTGTCTGGTGGTGGACGACGGCAGCGATGACCGCACCCGTCAGGAACTTGAACGGCTGGCGGCAGAACAGCCGCAGGTGACGCTCATCCGCCTGGCGCAAAACGCCGGGAAAGGGGCTGCGGTGATAAACGGCCTGGAAGCCTGTTCCCGCGCGGGCTACACCCACGCCGTGCAGGTGGACGCCGACGGCCAGCACGCTATCGAAGATATTACGAAGATGCTGGCGCTCGCCGAACGCCACCCGGACGCGCTCATCTCCGGCCAGCCTATCTATGACGACTCCATTCCGCGCTCGCGCCTGTACGGACGCTGGATCACCCACGTCTGGGTGTGGATCGAAACCCTCTCTTTGCAGCTGAAAGACAGCATGTGCGGCTTTCGCGTCTATCCGGTGGCGCCCACGCTGCGCCTGGCGGCACGCGCGCCGCTCGGCAAGCGGATGGATTTTGATACCGAAGTGATGGTGCGCCTCTACTGGCAGGGCCATACCAGCTATTTTCTGCCGACCCGCGTCACCTATCCGCTGGACGGGCTGTCCCACTTCGACGCGCTGAAGGACAACGTGCGGATCTCGCTGATGCACACCCGCCTGTTCTTCGGCATGTTGCCGCGCATCCCTTCGCTGCTTTTCCGCCGCCGCGCGCGGCACTGGGCAAAGCAGGAAGAGGTCAAAGGGCTGTGGGGAATGCGCCTGATGCTGCGCGTCTGGCAGCTGCTCGGGCGCAACGCCTTTACCGCGCTGCTGTGGCCGGTGATTGGCGTCTACTGGCTCACCGCCCGCCCGGCGCGACGGGCTTCGCAGCAGTGGATAGCCCGCGTGAAGCAGCAGCTCGCGCAGCGGCAGATGCCCGTTCCGGCGCGGCTGAACAGCTTTTTCCACTTTATGCGCTTTGGCAACGCGATGCTCGATAAGGTCGCGGGCTGGCGCGGAGAGCTTAAGCTCAATCGCGACGTGGTGTTTGCCCCCGGCGCGCGCGAGGCGTTAGATCTCGATGCCCCGCAGGGCAAGCTGCTGCTGGCGTCGCATCTGGGCGACGTGGAGGCCTGTCGGGCGCTGGCGCAGCTTGACGGCAGCAAGGCGATTACCGCGCTGGTCTTTAACGACAACGCGCAGCGCTTTAAGCAAATCATGCAGGAGATGGCCCCGGAAGCGGGCGTGAACCTGATGTCCGTCACCGATATCGGCCCGGAAACCGCCATCGCCATTCAGCAGAAGCTGGATCGCGGCGAGTGGGTGGCGATCGTCGGGGATCGCATCGCCGTGACCCCGCAGCGCGGCGGCGACTGGCGCGTGACCTGGAGCGAGTTTATGGGCCAGCCCGCGCCGTTCCCGCAGGGGCCGTTTATTCTGGCGTCGATTCTGCGCTGTCCGGTGGTGTTGATTTACGCCCTGCGCCAGCACGACGCGCTGACAATCCACTGCGAGCCGTTTGCCGATCCGCTGCTGCTTCCGCGCGGTGAACGCCAGCAGGCGCTACAGCAGGCGGTCGATCGCTACGCGCAGCGCCTTGAGCATTACGCATTGCAGTCGCCGCTCGACTGGTTCAATTTTTTCGATTTCTGGCAGCTGCCGGATGCCAAAGAGAAGGAGTAAAGGGTGCTGACCGATCCCCGCTTTACGACCGAAGTAGAGATCACCGTTCCGTTCCACGACGTCGATATGATGGGCGTGGTCTGGCACGGCAACTATTTCCGCTATTTTGAGATCGCCCGCGAGGCGCTGCTCAACCAGTTTAACTACGGCTATCGCCAGATGAAGGCCTCCGGCTACGTCTGGCCGGTAGTCGATACCCGGGTGAAATACCGCGATGCGGTGACCTTCGAACAGCGCATCCGCGTGCGGGCGAACATCGACGAGTTCGAGAACCGCCTGCGCATCAACTATCAGATTTTCGATGCGGAAACCGGCAAACGCACCACCACTGGCTACACCATTCAGGTGGCGGTGGACGAGGCGACGCGCGAAATGTGCTTCGTCAGCCCGGCCATTCTGTTTGAACGTATGGGAGTGACGCCATGAAATGGTTGCCACTGCTGGCCCTGCTGGCCAGCCCGCTGGTCGGCGCCGTGACGCTCGACGAACTGCAACAGCGCTTTACGCAGCAGCCCGTGGTGCGCGCGCACTTTGAACAGACGCGCACCATTAAGGATCTGCCCCAGCCGCTGCGCTCTCAGGGCGAGATGCTGATCGCCCGGGACAACGGCCTGCTGTGGGATCAGAAAGCCCCCTTCCCGATGACCCTGCTGCTGGATGACAAACGGATGGTGCAGGTCATTAACGGCCAGCCGCCGCAGACCATCACCGCCGAGAACAACCCGCAGATGTTCCAGTTTAACCATCTGCTGCGCGCCCTGTTCCAGGCCGACCGCAGGGTGCTGGAAGAGAACTTCCGCATCGATTTTAAAGACCTCGGTGAAGGCCGCTGGTCGCTGGTGTTAACTCCGACCACCACGCCGCTGGACAAGATTTTCGCCACCCTCGATCTGGGCGGGGCGACCTATCTGGAATCCATTCGCCTGAACGACAAGCAGGGCGACCGTACCGATATCGCCCTTTCCCGCCACCAGCTGACGCCCGCCCGCCTGACCGATGACGAACACCAACGCTTTGCCGCACCGTAACGGCCTGCGCCCGGCGCTGCTGTGGGCCACGGCCTGCCTGATCCTCGCAGGCGTGCTGCTCGCGCTGCTGCCCGGCGCGCGGCTCAACAGCAGCGTGCTCGCCATGCTGCCCAAGCAGACGCTGGGGGCGATCCCGCCTGCGCTCAACGACGGCTTTATGCAGCGCCTCGACCGCCAGCTGGTGTGGCTGGTCAGCCCCGGTAAAGAGCCGGATCCGCGCGTGGCGCAGGCGTGGCTTGATCTGCTGCAAAACAGCGCCGCGCTCAGCGAGGTAAAAGGCCCGATGGACGCCGCCGGGCAAAAGGCCTGGGGCGAATTTTTCTGGCAGCACCGCAACGCCCTGATCGACCCGGCCACGCGCGCCCGCCTGCAAAACGGCGGTGAGGCGCAGGCCCAGTGGATTTTGTCCCAGCTTTACTCCGCCTTTTCCGGGGTGAGCGGTAAAGAGCTGCAAAACGATCCGCTGATGCTGATGCGCGGCGCGCAGCTCGCGCTGGCGCAAAACGGCCAGAAGCTGCGGCTGATGGACGGCTGGCTGGTCGCTCAGGACGAGGCCGGGAACTACTGGTATCTGCTGCACGGCGAACTGGTTGGTTCCTCGTTTGATATGCAGCAAACCCACAGGCTGGTGACCACCCTGAACGACCTGAAGGGCAAACTTCAGAGCCGTTTCCCGCAGGCGCAGCTGCTGTCGCGCGGGACGGTGTTCTACAGCGACTACGCCAGCCAGCAGGCCAAACGGGATGTCTCAACGCTCGGCGTGGCGACCGTTCTGGGGGTGATCCTGCTGATTGTGGCGGTGTTCCGCTCCCTGCGTCCGCTGCTGCTGTGCCTGCTCTCCATCGCCATCGGCGCGCTGGCGGGAACGGTGGCGACGCTGCTGCTGTTTGGCGAGCTGCACCTGATGACGCTGGTGATGAGCATGAGCATCATCGGCATTTCGGCGGACTATACGCTTTACTACCTGACCGAGCGGATGGTTCACGGCGCGGAGCATTCGCCGTGGCAGAGCCTGGCAAAAGTGCGTAACGCCCTGCTGCTGGCGCTGCTGACCACCGTGGCGGCCTACCTGATTATGATGCTGGCCCCCTTCCCCGGCATTCGCCAGATGGCGGTGTTCGCCGCCGCCGGACTTAGCGCCTCGTGCCTGACGGTCATATTCTGGCATCCGTGGCTGTGCCGGGGTCTGCCGGTGCGCCCGGTTCCGGCGATGGTATGGATGCTGCGCTGGCTCGCCGCCTGGCGACGCCAAAAATCGCTCTATATTGGCCTGCCCCTCGCGCTGGCGCTGGTCTCCATCGTGGGGATCGCCACGCTTAAGGTGGATGACGACATCGCCCAGCTTCAGGCGCTACCGCAGGATCTGCTGGCGCAGGAGAAGACCATCACCGCCCTGACCGGCCAAAGCGTGGATCAGAAATGGTTTGTGGTGTACGGCAAAACGGCGCAGCAAACCCTGGAGCGGCTCGAAGCCTTTACCCCGGCGCTGGCGCAGGCGCAAAAGGCGGGCGAGCTGTCCCGCTGGCGCACGCTTCCGCTGAATTCGCTGGCGCGGCAGCACGCCGATCTGGCGCTGCTTTACCACGCCACCCCGGCGGTGGCGAAGGTGCTGCAAAACGCCGGGCTGAGTACCGTGTCGCCGGATCTGAACCCTATGCCGGTAAGCGTCGAGGCGTGGCTTGCCAGCCCGGCCAGCGAAGGCTGGCGCCTGCTGTGGCTGACCCTGCCTGACGGTCAAAGCGGCGTGCTGGTGCCGGTGGACGGCGTGAAAAACAGCGCGGCGCTCGGCGCGCTGGCGGCAACCCAGCAGGGCGTGGTGTGGGTCGATCGCAAAGCCAGCTTCGACGGCCTGTTCTCGCTCTATCGCACCCTGCTCACCGGGCTGCTGCTGGTGGCGCTGGCGGTGATTGCCTGCGGTGCGATGGTGCGTCTTGGCTGGCGCAAGGGGCTGATTAGCCTGGTGCCGTCGGTGCTGTCGCTCGGCTGCGGTCTGGCGCTGACCGGGCATCCGGTGAACCTGTTCTCGCTGCTGGCGCTGGTGCTGGTGCTCGGGATCGGCATTAACTACACGCTGTTTTTCAGCAACCCGCGCGGCACGCCGCTCACCTCCATGCTCGCCATCACCCTTGCGATGATGACCACGCTGCTGACGCTCGGGATGCTGGTGTTCAGCGCCACGCAGGCCATCAGCAGCTTTGGCATTGTGCTGGTGAGCGGCATTTTCACCGCCTTCCTGCTCGCCCCGCTGGCGATGCCGTCTAAAAAAGAGAGAAAACGAAGATGACCCCCTTCTTCCGTGCGGCGGCGCTGATTGCCGCCCTGCTGCTGGCGGGCTGTAGCCATTCAACGAATAGCGACAGCGCCCGTCCGCAGGCCTGGCTTCAGCCGGGCACCAAAGTGACGCTCCCGCCGCCGGGTATTACTCCGGCGGTCAGCTCACAGCAGCTATTAACCGGGCGCTTTAACGGCAAAACCCAGTCGCTGCTGGTGATGCTCAACGCCGATGAGCGCAGGCTGACGCTCGCCGGGCTATCCTCAGTGGGTATTCGTCTGTTCCTCGCCACCTACGACGCGACCGGTATTCACACCGAGCAGTCGATCGTGGTGCCACAGCTTCCGCCCGCCAGCCAGGTGCTGGCCGACGTGATGCTGAGCCACTGGCCCATCAGCGCCTGGCAGCCGCAGCTGCCGAAGGGCTGGACGCTCAAAGATATCGGCGACCGCCGCGAGCTGCGTAACGCCAGCGGCAGGCTGGTGACCGAGATTGTCTATCTGCAACGCAAGGGCAAACGCGAGCCGATTAGCATTGAGCAGCACGTCTTTAACTACCACATCACCATTCAATATCTGGGTGACTGAGATGATCTACATTTCCGCCGTTGGCATGGTCAACGCACTGGGCAACTCGGCTGACGAGATCGCCGCTAACCTCATCGCCGGGCACGCCCCTGGAATGCACCGCCGAAGCGGCTGGCTGCAAGGGATACCGGATGCGGTGCTGGGCGGCGTGGAGGGCGAGCTGCCGCCAATCCCGGACGGCCTGCGCGCGCACCGCACCCGCAACAACCAGCTGCTGCTGGCGGCGCTGGCGCAGATTCAGCCCGCCGTCGACGAGGCTATCGCCCGCGTGGGGCGCGAGCGCGTGGCGGTGGTGCTCGGCACCAGCACCTCCGGGCTGGATGAGGGCGACGAGCACGTGCGCCGCACCCTGAACGGTGAAGCGAGCACGGCGTGGCGGTATCCGCAGCAGGAGCTGGGCGATCCGTCCCGCTTCCTGGCGCACTGGCTTGATCTGGACGGCCCGGCCTATACCCTGTCGACGGCCTGCTCCTCCAGCGCAAGGGCGATAATCAGCGGACGCCGCCTGATTGAAGCCGGTCTGGTGGATATCGCGATTGTCGGCGGTGCGGACACCCTGAGCCGGATGCCGGTCAACGGCTTTAACAGCCTGGAATCGCTCTCCCCGACGCTGTGCGAGCCGTTTGGCCGCGACCGGCAGGGCATTACCATTGGCGAGGCCGCCGCGCTGATGGTGCTGGCCCGCGAGCCCGCGCCCGTTGCGCTGCTCGGTGCAGGGGAATCCAGCGATGCGTACCATATTTCCGCCCCGCATCCGCAGGGCGAAGGGGCGATCCGCGCCATCACCCAGGCGCTGAACGACGCGAACCTGAAGCCGGGCGATATCGGCTACATCAACCTGCACGGCACCGCCACGCCGCTGAACGATCGGATTGAGTCGCAGGTGGTTCACGATCTGTTCGGGGAACACGTACCGTGCAGTTCAACCAAACACCTTACCGGCCACACGCTGGGAGCGGCGGGGATTACCGAGGCGGCGCTAGGCTGGCTGATCCTCACCCGCGACCTGCCGCTGCCGCCGCAGGATTTTTCCCGCTACGCGCCGGACGACACGCTGCCGCCGTGCGGCGTGCTGCATAAGCCTGCGCCGCTGAAAAAGCCCGTCATTTTGTCCAACTCGTTCGCGTTTGGCGGCAACAACGCCAGCATCGTGCTGGGGAGAGCGTCATGAGTTACCTGTCACCCGTTGAATATCTTCCCCACGATGCGCCCATGATGCTGCTGGAGTCCGTCGAGCGCGTCACCGACGAGGGCGCGGTGTGCCGCGTGAGCGTTAACCCGCAGGGCGTGCTGGCCCCGTTTCTGGACGCCAGCGGCGATCTGCCGGGCTGGTACGCGCTGGAGCTGATGGCGCAAACCGTCGGCGTGTGGTCGGGCTGGCATCGTCTGCATAACGGGCAGAGCCACATTGCGCTGGGCATGGTGCTCGGCGCGCGCGAGCTGGTCTGCGCCGACGGGCGATTTGCCGCAGGCAGCACCTTAACCATTAGCGTCAAACTGCTGATGCAGGATGACCGTTTTGGCAGCTTCGAGTGTGCGATTACCGCCGAAGAGGCCACCCTTGCCACGGGCCGCGTCAACACCTTCCAGCCCAGCGCAGAAGAATTAACTTTGCTTTTTAATCAGGGATCTAACGCATGAGTCGTTCCGTACTGGTCACCGGGGCCAGCAAAGGCATTGGCCGGGCCATTGCCTGTCAGCTGGCGGCTGACGGTTTTACCGTTGGCGTGCATTATCACCGCGACGCCGCTGGCGCGCAGGACACGCTGGACGCCATCCTGAAGGCGGGCGGCGCGGGGCGTTTGCTCTCCTTTGACGTGGGCAATCGCGAACAGTGCCGCGAGGTGCTGGAGCAGGAAATCGAAACCCACGGCGCGTGGTACGGCGTAGTCAGCAACGCGGGAATTGCCCGCGACGGCGCGTTCCCGGCGCTCAGCGAAGAGGACTGGGACAGCGTGATCCACACCAACCTCGACAGCTTTTACAACGTCATTCACCCCTGCATTATGCCGATGATTGGCACCCGCAAGGGCGGGCGCATCATCACCTTATCGTCCGTGTCGGGCGTGATGGGCAACCGCGGGCAGGTGAACTACAGCGCGGCGAAAGCGGGCATTATCGGTGCCACCAAAGCGCTGGCGATCGAGCTGGCAAAGCGCAAAATCACCGTTAACTGCATCGCGCCGGGGCTGATTGATACCTGCATGATTGAGATGGAAGAGGCGGCGCTGAAAGAGGCGATGTCCATCATCCCGATGAAGCGTATGGGCCAGGCCGAGGAGGTGGCAGGGCTTGCCAGCTACCTGATGTCGGATATCGCGGGCTATGTCACCCGCCAGGTGATTTCCATTAACGGAGGCATGTTATGACCCGTCGCGTGGCGATCACAGGCATGGGCGGCGTCACGGCGTTTGGCGACGCGTGGCAATCCGTATCGCGCGGGCTGCTGGGATATGAAAACGCGGTGCGCCAGATGCCGGAGTGGCAGGTTTATGACGGCCTGCACACCCTGCTGGGCGCGCCGATTGATGATTTCACGCTGCCCGCGCACTACACCCGCAAGCGTATCCGCTCGATGGGCCGCGTGTCGCTGATGTCCACCCGCGCCACCGAGCTGGCGCTGGAGCAGGCGGGGCTTCTCGGCGACGCGGTGTTAACCAACGGGCAGACCGGTATCGCTTACGGCTCGTCGACGGGCAGCACCGGGCCGGTGAGCGAGTTCGCCACCATGCTTACCGAAAAGCACACCAACAACATCACCGGCACCACCTACGTGCAGATGATGCCGCACACCACGGCGGTCAACACCGGGCTGTTCTTCGGGCTGCGCGGGCGCGTGATCCCGACGTCGAGCGCCTGCACCTCCGGCAGCCAGGCCATTGGCTACGCGTGGGAAGCGATCCGCCACGGCTATCAGACGGTGATGGTCGCGGGCGGCGCGGAAGAGCTGTGCCCGTCGGAAGCGGCGGTGTTCGACACCCTGTTCGCCACCAGCCAGCGCAACGACGCGCCAAAATCTACCCCGGCCCCGTTTGATATCACCCGCGACGGGCTGGTGATTGGCGAAGGGGCAGGCACGCTGGTGCTGGAGGAGCTGGAGCACGCGAAAGCGCGCGGGGCGACTATTTACGGCGAGATTGTCGGCTTTGCGACCAACTGCGACGCGGCGCACATCACCCAGCCGCAGCGCGAAACCATGCAGATTTGTATGGAGCAGTCGCTGGCGATGGCAGGCTTAAGCCCGCTGGATATCGGCTATATTTCGGCCCACGGAACGGCGACGGATCGCGGTGATATTGCCGAAAGCCAGGCCACCGCCGCGATTTACGGCGACAACGTGCCCATCTCGTCGCTGAAAAGCTATTTCGGCCATACCTTAGGGGCGTGCGGGGCGCTGGAGGCGTGGATGAGCCTGCAAATGATGCGTGAGGGCTGGTTCGCGCCAACGCTCAATTTGAGTCAACCTGATGAGCAATGCGGCGCTTTAGATTATATTATGGGGGAAGCCCGTCGGATCGACTGCGAATACCTGCAAAGCAATAACTTCGCGTTTGGCGGCATCAATACTTCACTCATTATCAAACGCTGGGCGTAACTATGTACCAGGTCATACTGGGAAAAATCTCCACCCTGAGCGCGGACCCGCTGGCGTCAACGCTTGCCGACAAGGCACCGCCTGGTGCCCGATACGCCGCCTGGCTCGCCGGCCGGACGCTGCTCGCCAGCGCCCTGTCTCCCGAGCCGCTGCCTGAAATCGTCTTCGGCGAACAGGGCAAACCGGCGTTTGTCGACGCGCATCCTTTCTGGTTCAACCTGAGCCACAGCGGTGACGACATTGCGCTGCTGGTCAGCGATGAAGGCGAAGTGGGGTGCGATATCGAAGTGATCCGCCCGCGCGATAACTGGCAGGCGCTGGCGAACGCGGTGTTTAGCGTGGCGGAACATGAGGAGCTGGAAAGCGAATCCCCCGAGTCGCGGCTGAGCGCCTTCTGGGGGATCTGGACGCGCAAAGAGGCGATTGTGAAGCAGCGCGGCGGCAGCGCCTGGCAGATTGTCAGCATCGACAGCACCGCGCAGGGGCATTCGGTGAGCCAGCTTCAGTTTGGCTCCCTGAGCCTTGCCGTCTGCACCCCTACCCCGTTTACCCTTACCGCTGAGGCGATTTCCCTTCACGGGATGCAGCAGGCCTGAAAATCACCAGCACGCCCAGGATAATGCATCCGACGCCCGCGAGCCCGGTCCAGGAGAAGTTTTCTCCCCAGCCGGGCAGCATAATCGCCGCGCCCCACACCAGAATGTAGCTAATGCTCAACAGCGCGTAGGCCCGGCTCAGCGCCATGCGGTGCAGCGCCAGATACCAGCAGCCCATCGAGGCCGCGTAGCTCATCAGCCCAAGCAGCAGCGCCCCGCTGCCCGGCGCAACGTGCCACAGGGCGAGCGGGAAGGCGAAGCCCTCGCCCACCGGCGGCAGCGTCACCATCGCATAGCGCAGCAGCAGCTGTGCGACGCTGACCAGCACGACGCTGCACAGCGCCCAGAAAACGCCTTTCACAGGCTTCCTCCCAGCAGGACAATCCCGACCATAATCAGCGCGACCCCCAGCCAGTGGTGCGCCGCCACCCTTTCACGCCAGAGGGTTTTCGCCGCCAGCGTCACCCAGACGAAGTTCAGGCTGAGCATCGGATAGGCAATGCCCACCGGCAGGCGCTGCAACACCACCAGCCACACCAGCATCCCCAGGCCCAGCGCCATCAGCGCCAGCCCCAGCCAGAGGGCGATATGCACCCCGCGCCGCCCGTTTTTCGCCGGGCGGGTCGCCTGTTTCTGGCACAGCTGTCCCGCGCAGCTCAGCAGGCTTGCCAGCACCAGCCAGAACCAGGTCATCATTGCGGCAGATACTGCAAGTAGGCCAGACGCCCCTGAATATACAGGCTGTCCGGTTTTGGCAGCTTCAGGCGCTCAAGATCGTCGTTGCTGGACAGCAAAATCACCAGCGAGATGCGCCCCTGCTGGCGATGCGCCGCCAGCCACTGCGGAAAGTCATCTTTGCCGACAAAACGGTCCTGCACGTCCGGGTAGTCCAGCCCGTAGCGCAGCTCGCCGCTCTGCCCGTAGAGCACAATGTCGCTGCGCTTAAGCTCCCACGCCAGCCCGGACGCCACGCCGACGTTGTTGGCCAGCACGTAGCGGCTGGCGACGAGCGGATCGCGCACGGTGTCCACCAGCGACTGCGGCTGTTTGGAATCCACCACCCGGTTTGGAATAGCAAAGCCAATCAGCAGCGCCAGACCGAACGGACAGAGCGCCGCCAGCCACCAGCGCTTCTGGCTCTGGCGCAGCGTAAACCAGCCGACCAGCGCCCAGATAAGAAACGCCACCACCGCGCAGAAGACTTTATACAGCTCGACGGCGGTCCAGACCGGGTGTTTGGTCAGCCCCCACGGCGACACCACCAGCGCCGCCACGACGCCGACCACGCCAAACGCGAGGTTGATCCCGCCGTTGATGCGCAGCACCTTGCCGCTTTTTTCCGCCACGGTGCAGGCGTAGTGCGCCATCAGCATCGCCAGCGGGGCAAAGCACGGCAGGATGTAGGTAGGCAGCTTGCCTTTGGCGATGCTGAAGAACACCAGCGGCATCACCACCCATCCGAGCAGGTACAGACCGCCGCCGTCATTTGCTCGCCCGCGCCAGCCCTGACGCAGCGCGCCCGGCAGCAGCGCCAGCCATGGCAGGCTTCCGGCAATCAGGAACGGCAGGTAGTACCAGAACGGCGCCTTATGCTGGGCGTCGCTCTGGGCGAAGCGCTGAATATGCTCCACCCAGAAGAAGTAGCGCCAGAAGTCCGGCTCGCGCTGGGCAATCGCCAGCCCCCAGGGCAGGACAATCAGCACACAGCTCAGCACCGCCAGCCAGCCGAACAGCAGCACCTCTTTCCAGCGCTTTTGTGCGATCACCCACGGCAGCACGCCAATCACCGGCACGGCGAGAGCGAGGAAGCCTTTGGTCATCACCCCCATGCCGCAGGCCAGCCCCAGCAGCAGATAACCGCCCGCTTTTCCGGCGATAGTTTTCGCCTGCGACGCCAGCCAGAAGCTGCACATCGCCGCCACCAGCCAGAGGGTAATAATCGGATCCAGCACCGCGTAGGTACCAATGCCGTAAACGAGGAACAGGGTCAGAAAAATCACGCCCGAGAGCAGCGCCACGCGCCTGTCGCGCCAGATGCGCCAGGCCAGCCAGATAACCAGCAGCGCCGCCAGCCCGGTGGAGAAAATCGCCCCGGCGCGCACGGCGAAGTTGGTGTGGCCAAACAGCAGCTGCCCGATACTGTTGATCCAGTATCCGGCTATCGGTTTTTCGAAGTAACGCAGTCCCAGAAAATGCGGGACGATCCAGTCCCCGGAGGCCAGCATCTCGCGGCTGATTTCCGCGTAGCGGGTTTCGTCCGGCTGCCACAGCAGGCGGATATCGACCGGAATAAGGTAATAGACGACAAACAGGGCGAAAAGGCCGACGCCATAACGGGCTGTTTTCATGATTCCGTGCTCAGGATCTGTTGATAACCCAGCCAGCCTTCCCGGCCAGCCATCTCTTTACGGACGATTTTGCCGACGGGCAGCGTGCTGAGATCGTCAGGCAACAGCTCGCTCAGCGGGCAGAATGCAATGCCCTCTTGTGCGGCCATCGTCAGCAGCGCGTCGAAGTCGTGCTGGTACGCGATGCCCTCCACTTCGGCGTGAATGGTGTAAACCGGCGTGCCGCCGTCGCGATGGATTGCGTCCAGAATGTAGCGGTTAAATCCCTCGGCGCTCACCTCGCGCCCGACCACCTCATCCCAGGTGGGAAGCGTGACCGGGATCTGCACGGTGCCCGTGCGGTGTTCGCTCAGCTGGGGCAAAAACGGCCCGTTGCCGCGGCAGTCGCTGTTGTAGCGAAACGCAAACGGCTCTTTGGCCTTCACCACCCGCTGATCCGCGCGCCAGCCCGCCACCGCCGAACACTGCACCGGCTGGCCGGTAATGGCCTCCAGCTCCATCATCCCGCGCTCCACCTCACGGCTGAGGCGGGGAATATCCCAGACGCCCGCCCAGGCCTGCCACGCATGGTGATCCCAGGCGTGCAGCCCCACTTCGTGCAGACGCGCCGCCTCGCGAATAATGGCCTCATTGCCCGCGCCGATGCGCCTGCCCGGCCAGGCGGTGCCGGCCAGCAGAATGTCCCAGCCGTACAGCGATGCCGCGCGCGAGCGCAGCATCTTGAACAGAAAGGCAGGTTTAATCAGGCGCCACAAATGGCGCCCCATGTTGTCGGGACCCACGCTGAAGAAAATACTCGACCGCACTTCATGCTTGCTCAACAGTTCGAGCAGCGTAGGCACGCCGTCACGCGTGCCCCTGAAGGTGTCGACATCTATACGTAAGCCGACTTTTTTCATGATGCCTTTTCCGCCAGCTCCACGGTGCGCAGGAAGAAATCGAGCGTTTCATCGATGGTCTGTTCCATCTTCACCGTCGGCGTCCAGTTCAGGCAGCGTTTCGCGTTGCGGATGCTTGGCTTACGGTGCTCAACGTCCTGATAACCCTTACCATAGTAGCTGCTGCTTTCCACTTCGCGGAACCCGGCGAACGGCGGGAACTGGCTGCGCAGCGGATGGCGCTCGAAGCTGGCCAGCAGCATCTCTGCCAGTTCGCGAATGCTCGCTTCGTTTTCCGGGTTGCCGATGTTGATGATCGCCCCGTTGCAGCGGTTGTCCTTGTTTTCGATGATGCGGAACAGCGCTTCAATGCCGTCGCTGATGTCGGTAAAGCAGCGTTTCTGCTTGCCGCCTTCGATAAGCTTGATTGGCGAGCCTTCCACCAGGTTCAGGATCAGCTGGGTGATGGCGCGCGAGCTGCCGATACGCGCCGCGTTCAGGTTGTCCAGACGCGGGCCCATCCAGTTAAACGGACGGAACAGGGTAAAGCGCAGCCCCTCTTTTTCGCCGTAGGCCCAGATCACGCGGTCGAGCAGCTGTTTAGAGACCGAGTAGATCCAGCGCTGCTTGTTGATCGGTCCCACCACCAGATTGGAGGTGTCTTCGTCGAAGTTGTTGTCGGTACACATGCCGTACACCTCAGAGGTGGACGGGAAGATGATACGCTTATCGTATTTCACGCAGTCGCGGATGATCTTCAGGTTCTCTTCGAAGTCCAGCTCGAACACGCGCAGCGGGTTACGGGTGTATTCAATTGGCGTGGCGATCGCCACCAGCGGCAGCACCACGTCGCATTTTTTAATGTGGTACTCGATCCACTCAGAGTGGATGCTGATATCCCCTTCAACGAAGTGGAAGCGCGGGTTGTTGAGGAAACGGCTGATGGCATCAGAACCGATGTCCAGACCGTAGATTTCGTAGTTGTCGTCTTTAAGCAGACGCTCGGTCAGGTGGTTACCGATAAAGCCGTTTACGCCGAGGATCAGCACGCGGGTGCGGCGTTTAATCGCCACCACCGGGGCGCTGGTGATCAGCGCACCGGCCACCAGACCCAGAGACTGCGCCATCTGCGCGCCCTGCACGTACAGGCCGCTGTCGGTCTGCCCGGTGATAATTTCCAGCGCCTGCTCGCCGCAGCTGACGATCAGCGGAGAAACCGACATCACCGTGCCCGGTTTGGCTGCCGGAACGTCGTCGCGCACGCGGGATTTCCAGACGATAAATTTGCTCACCCCGGCAAAGCTGTACGCCCCCGGCCACGGATCGGTGACCGCGCGCACCAGGTTGTGCAGCTGACGGGCGGGTTTGTTCCAGTCCAGGCGACCGTCTTCCGGCGTGCGGCGGCCAAAGCAGCTGGCCTTGCTTTCATCCTGCGCCGTTTCGGTCACGTTGCCCTGTTTGATGGCGGGCAAGACATCGCGCAGCAGGGCTTTCGCCGCTTCGCAGAGCTTATGGTGCAGTTGCAGCGCGTTTTCATCCGCATCGATAGTCACTTTCTGCTGCGCCAGAATCGCCCCGGCGTCTGCGCGACGCACCATGCGGTGCAGGGTCACGCCGGTTTCGCTTTCGCCGTTTACCAGCACCCAGTTCAGCGGCGCGCGGCCACGGTAGGCGGGCAGCAGAGAGCCGTGCAGGTTAAACGCGCCTTCCGGAGCCAGACGTAAAATGTCGTCGCTCAGCAGGTTGCGATAGTAGAACGAGAAAATCACATCCGGGGCAAGCTGTTGAATACGATCAACCCACAGCGGGTGGTTCACGTCGTCCGGGGCATAGACCGGAATCCCGCGCTCGGCGGCAATGCGCGCCACGGAGCCGAAGAAGTGATTTTCGCCCGCGGTGTCCGGGTGAGTGAAGATTGCAGCGATGTCGTAACCCGCGTCCAGCAGGGCCAGCGTGCCCGCGCACCCCATATCGTGATAGGCAAATACAACAGCTTTCATGGGTGAATTTCCTCTTGAGATGCTTCGTGCTCCTGACGGACAACACGTTGAATAAAGTAGCGCGGACGTGCGCGGACATCGTTATAGATACGGCCTATGTACTCACCGAGCAGGCCCATGCCGATGAACTGGGCGCCGATGAACATGAACAGCACGGCAAAGAGCATAAAGACCCCTTCCGCCGCCCACTGCGGGCCAAAGACCAGGCGCAGCGCGACCAGCAGAACGGAGATCGCAAACCCGGCGAGCGCAATCACGCTGCCGAAGACGCTTAACAGCCGCAGCGGCGTGGTGGTCAGGCAGGTGATCAGGTCATACATCAGGTTAATCAGGCGCATAAAGCTGTACTTCGATTCCCCGTGCTCGCGCTCGGCGTGCAGCACCGGGATCTCCGTCGCTTTGCGGGCGAAGGTGTTCGCCAGGATAGGAATAAAGGTGCTGCGCTCGTGGCAGTGCAGCATGGCGTCGACGATGTGGCGGCGATAGGCGCGCAGCATGCAGCCGTAGTCTCCCATCGCTTTGCCGGTGGTGCGCTGGATCAGGCGGTTAATGGTGCGGGAGGCCAGCTTGCGGAACAGGCTGTCCTGACGGTTCTGACGCACCGTGCCCACCACGTCATAGCCCTCGTCGGCCTTCGCCACCAGGCGCGGGATCTCCTCCGGTGGGTTTTGCAGGTCGGCGTCGAGGGTGATAATCAGATCCCCGGTAACGTGGCTGAACCCGGCCATGATGGCCGAATGCTGGCCGTAGTTACGGTTAAGCAGCACCGCCACCACGTGGCTGCCTTCCGCCTGCGCGACTTCGGTCAGAATCCGCGCGGAGTCATCGCTGCTGCCGTCGTCCACCAGCAGGATTTCATAGGCCTTGCCCAGCGTGTCGCAGGCGGCGGTAGTGCGGCGGATCAGCTCGGGCAGGCTCTCCTGCTCGTTGTAAACGGGAATTACCACAGACACTTTTTGTACAGGCGGCGCGCTGAACATATCAATGTCCTGCAAGCTGATGGAGTGCGGTAATGACGCGGGTTGTGTCGTCATGAGTCATGTCCGGAAAAAGGGGGAGAGAACAAATACGCGCGCTGTTCCATTCAGAATGGGGGAGCGATACATCAGGAAAACGCTCGCGGTAATATTTTTGCGTGTGCGCCGCGCGGAAGTGCAGGCCGGTGCCAATGCCCTTCTCCTTCAGCGCCGCCATCAGGCTGTCGCGGGAGATGCCGCAGCGGGCTTCGTCCACGCGGATGATAAACAGGTGCCAGGCGTGAACGTGCGACCACTCGGGGATGCGCAGCGGCTCAAACGGCGTGTCGGCCAGCTCGCTCAGGTAGCGTTCGGCGATCGCCTGACGGCGTTTATTGGCCTCTTTCAGCTTGCCGAGCTGCACCAGCGCCAGCGCGGCGTTGATATCCGCGAGGTTGTATTTGTAGCCGGGCGTTATGACTTCCGCCTGCGGCGCGCGGCCGTGGGTCTGGCGGTCGTAGGCGTCCACGCCGAGGCCGTGGAACTTCAGGCTGCGGATGCGCTGCGCCAGCGCCTCGTCGTCGGTCACCACCAGCCCGCCTTCGGCGCAGGTCATGTTTTTGATGGCATGGAACGAGAAGATAGCCGTACCCTGCCAGCCAACGTGGCGGTCTTTGTAATAAGTGCCTGCCGCGTGGGCCGCGTCTTCAATCACCGGAATGCCGTGACGTTTGCCGAGGGCGCGGATGGCATCGATATCGCAAGGCGCACCGGCGTAATGGACGGGAACGATGGCTTTGGTGCGCGGCGTGATGGCGGCTTCGATGGCCTCTGGCGTCACCATCAGCGTGTCTTTATCGACGTCGATCATCACCGGCGTGGCGCCCAGCAGCACAATCATGTTGAGCGTCGAAACCCAGGTCAGCGAGGGGGTGATCACTTCGTCGCCGTGACCAATGCCCATCGCCATCAGGGTGACGTGCATCCCTGCCGTGGCCGAGCACACCGCAATCGCGTGACGATTGCCGGTCAGGGTACAAAACGCCTCTTCAAGTGCCTGATTTTTTGGCCCGGTGGTGATCCAGCCAGAGGTAATGACCTCCTGCAACGCGGCTAATTCTTCGCTTCCCATCGAGGGGCGAGAAAAAGGCAGAAAATCACTCATTATTAATTTCCTTGAGATATGAAAGGCAGCTTTTTTATATTAACCAAATGCCGGAGCGTGTATTTCAACGAACCATAAACTCATCACAAGGTAGCGTTCATTTCTTAGGAAAAAATTAAGACAGGGCTGTACTTAATTGTATGCATGCATTTTAATGCATATATAACAGTGGCTTAGCTGATTATGAATTATTTATTATGTGATTTACTTCACTCTCAATTATGTTTTTTCTAAACAGAGCCTCAACAAATAAAAAAATCCCGCCCCATTTCAACGTTAATTGAAACGGGGCGGGAACTTTTCTTTTTAGTTAATTGTCGCGCTTATTTCAGGTTATCTGGAAAGTTTTCTGGTAATTCGCTGGCGGCACAATCAATGACGCTGTCGTTATTTGCCCCGCAGTCGCGCACAAAGGTAATAGTGGCAAACTCATCAATCACTTCGGTTGGGTACGCCGGGCCTGCGTCACGATAGCTGTTCATCAGCGGGATATGATCGTTCTGGAAGCAGACGGTTTTTTCCGGATTGTTCATGATCCAGCGCGGGAAGAAGATAGTCCCGTGGAACAGTTTGTCGCCCAGGTTCACGATCAGGCTGACGTCGGTACCGGTCGGTTCAGTCCAGGAAATTTTGTAGATGCTTTCGCCGACGCGAACGATGTACGCCTGCTGGTCTTTCACCCAACGGTTCCCCACCAGGCCGCTGTGGATACGGTAGTCGAGGGTGTTTTCATTTTTCACGTAAATTTCGTAGTTCCAGCCGTTATCGTAGGTATAAACCAGGTGTTTACCGACGAAGCCGCTCAAATCATGTTTATCAAAGTTGCTCATAATGTGTCTCCTTTGTGTTGATGAACGTATCGTACCCCTTCAAAAAATGAATGAATAACGCTATGTTTGAATCAAATTAATTCAAAATTTAGATATGTCATGCACAAAACAACGCTGGAGCAGTGGTCATTACTGGAACACGTCGTAGAGGCGGGCAGTTTTGCCAAAGCGGCAGAACTTACCAACCGCAGCCAGTCTTCCGTGAGCTACAACCTCGCATTATTGCAGGAGCGCCTGGGCGTCGCGCTGCTGGTGGCGGAAGGACGACGGGCGGTACTGACGCCCGCGGGGGAACTGCTGTTAAATCAGGTGAAACCGCTGCTGAAGGCGTTCGCCTACGTCGAAACGCGCGCCGCGACGCTTAAGAGCGGGATGCGCACCCGCATCGATCTTATGGTAGACAGTATTTTCCCGCGCCGTCGGCTGTTCGCCATTTTAAGAGAATTCCAGCAGCGCTATCCGCAGACCCAGGTGCGCCTCACCGAGGTGCTGGAAAATACCCGCGCCGACGCGCTGAATAACGAGGCCGACGTGATGGTGCTTACCCGTCGCCAGGACATCACCGGCCTCGGCGAGTGGCTGATGAACGTGGATTTCGTTGCCGTCGCCCATCGGGATCATCCCCTGTTTTCGCTCCCCGCCCCATTAAATGAGGAGATGCTGCGCCCCTGGCCGCTCGTTCAGATTGCGGACAGCCAGCAGGCCGCGCGCGCCGCCGGAGAGTCGTGGACCTTCTCGACCATCGACGCCGCGATAGAGGCGGTGATGTATCAGGTGGGCTACGGCTGGCTGCCGGAAGAGCGTATTCAGCCTCAGCTGGAACAGGGCGTGCTGAAAATGCTGCCGCTCGGCCACGGCACGCGCCGCGCCACGCCGCTGCACCTGATCGTGAAGCGCTCCCTCGCCCCGCTCGACGAGCAGGTCGACATCCTGTTGCGCCTCTTTAGCCAGGAGCCGTCATCCCCACCTGCTACGCTTTAAGGTCACAACCTTAAAACGACAAGGAGCAGGCAATGAAAATCGATTTTACGGGGAAAGTCGCGCTGGTCACCGCCTCAACCGGCGGCATTGGTTTTGCCATTGCCCGCGGGCTGGCGGAGAGCGGCGCGGAAGTGATCGTCAACGGGCGCAGCACCGACTCGGTGAATAAAGGTATTCAGCAGCTACAGCAGGTGGTACCGGGCGTGCAGGTTCGCGCCGCCATTGCCGATCTTAGCTCGCAGGAGGGTGTGGATGCGCTGCTGAAGGTTGCGTCAGACGTGGATATTCTGGTGAATAACGCCGGGATCTACGGCCCGCAGGATTTTTACGCCACCGACGATGAGACCTGGGAGCGTTACTGGCAGACCAACGTGATGTCCGGCGTGCGCCTGTCCCGTGCCCTGCTGCCGGGCATGGTGAAAAAAGGCTGGGGGCGCGTGGTGTTTATCTCGTCGGAATCGGCCTGCAATATTCCGGCAGACATGATCCACTACGGCGTGACCAAAACCGCACAGCTTTCGCTGGCGCGCGGGCTGGCAAAATTCGTGGCGGGCAGCGGCGTTACGGTCAACAGCGTGCTGCCGGGGCCAACGATGTCGGACGGTTTTGCCGAGATGATGAAAGACGAAATGGAAAAAACCGGCAAATCGCTGGAAACGCTAGCGAAAGAGTTCGTGATGGCCAATCGCCCAAGCTCGGTTATCCAGCGCGCCGCTACGGTGGAAGAGGTGGCTAACATGGTGGTCTACGTCTGCTCGGCCCAGTCCTCCGCCACCTCTGGCGCAGCGCTGCGCGTCGACGGTGGCGTGGTGGACGACATTATCTAGCCGACTCAGGCCGCACTGCCTGCCACCCGGCGGGCAGTAATAAAGCGCGCCTGCCAGTAATTATCAGCAAGCGTCGACACGGTGACGCCCTGGCTGGTCGAGGCGTGAATAAACTGGCTGTCACCGATATAGACGCCGACGTGACGGCGGTGTGGCCCGGTCTGGAAGAAGACTAAATCGCCCGCTTTCAACCGGTATTGCGCCACCTTAACGCCGCGCTGGATCTGCTCGCCCGTGGTGCGCGGCAGGTTAAGGTGCGCCGCGTCGCTGAACAGATGCTGCATCAGCGCCGAGCAATCCACGCCGTTGTGCGTGGTGCCGCCCCAGCGGTAGTGCGTCCCTTTCCACTTCTGGTATTGATCGAGAATACGCGAGCGCAGCGGGCCGGGATCGTCATGCATCAACGCGCTTTTTGCCGGAGAGATCAATAAGGAACTGTGCTCCGATAACATCGACGGGGGCAGCTGAAAGCTAAAAGCAGAAAACGAGGCAAAGCTTAACGACAGTATTGAAATAAGAAGTCTGTAGTTCATAACGCATCAAAAGCAGTGAGTGAGTTTTTCCTTACGTGTGGAGAACAAGGTTCCCCTGAAATATCTTTCGATGCGGTGATAATATAGACAGCTCACTTTTTACCCAACGTTTATCGAGACCAAAATTGGACTGACGGCCAGGGTCGCAAGATCGATAAAAATATGCACATGTATAAGGACTGTGGTGTTAAAGCGGGTAAACTAATGAACAGAATGTGTATTTCAGCTAAGACCTATTTATGACCAATATGATTGCCGACGAGGCCGTGGCGAAATCCAGCGTGCTCTCCGTCTTTGATTTTGATGGAACTCTGACTCACCACGACAGTTTTATCCCCTTCCTGCGCTTTGCCTTTGGCAAACGTTACTTCGCGGGCCGCCTGGTGCGTATGGCGCTGCCTACGCTCCACTGCGTTCGCCGCAAGCTGACCCGCGACGAGCTGAAAGAGGTGCTGATCAAAACCTTCCTGACGGGCGTCGACGAACGCTGGCTGCGCCAGCAGGCCGAAGCGTTTTGCGAGAAATACTGGACGAAGCTGATGCGCCCGGCGGGCGTGATGGCGGTCGCCGCAGAGGTCAATTCCGGTGCGGAAGTGACCATCTGCTCCGCCTCTCCGGCGCTGGTACTACAGCCCTGGGCCGACAAGCTGGGGATCAAGCTGATTGGTACGCAGCTAGAAGTGAAGGACGGCAAGCTGACCGGACGCATTACCGGACACAACTGCCGCTGTGCGCAGAAGGTCGCAAGGCTTGAGAAGGTGTACGGCAATCTGAACGACTACCACCTGCGCGCCTGGGGCGATACCCGTGGCGATCACGAACTGCTGGCCGCGGCGCAGGATCCGCACTGGCGGCATTTCCACCCGCCGCGCGCGCGCCGGAATTCGCCGATTAAGTAAGTTTATTGCCGGGTGGCGCTGCGCTTACCCGGCCTACGGTTTTCCTGTAGGCCCGGTAAGCGCAGCGCCACCGGGCACTAAATCAGGCCTCTTTCCTGCCCGGGAACATCACGCTCGCAATAATCCCCAGCGCTAATACCCCCAGCACCACAAACAGGCTTGCGGTGGCACCGATGTTATACCCGTGATGCCAGAAGTGATCCGTCGCATTCAGCCCCAGCTTGAACGCCACAAAGAACAGCAGCAGCACGACGGCTTTTTCCAGATGCACCAGATACTGCTTTAGCGCCTCCAGCACAAAATAGAGGGTACGCAGGCCCAGGATCGCGAACATCATCGCGCTGTAGATAATCAGCGGCTCGCGGCTCACGGCGATGATGGCCGGAACCGAGTCGAACGCGAACATAACGTCAGACAGCTCCACCACCGCCACGCACAGCAGCAGCGGCGTAGCGTAGCGCTTCGCTTTCTTCACGCGGCCAACCGTTACGTCCTGGTTTTCCGGCTTTTCAAGCTCCGCATCTACCTCTTTCTGGGTCAGGATAAAAGCGTGGCTGCTGATTTTCGGCCACACCGGATAAAAGCGCTTCACCAGACGATAGGCCAGATGGCCCGAGTAATCTTCGACTTCGTCACTCTCTTCGTTGCGCTTAAGCATCATCACCGCCGTCCAGCCGACGACCAGCGCGAAAATCACCTCAACGTACGGCCCCAGGCTCAGCAGGCTGGTACCAATGGCGACGAAAATGCCGCGGAAGACAATCGCCCCCAGCACGCCCCAGTAGAGCACGCGGTGACGGTACTTATCCGGCACGCCAAACCAGGCGAAGATCGCCATCATCACGAACAGATTATCGACGGAGAGCACCTCTTCCAGCGCATAGCCGGTGAGGAACAGGCTCGCCATCTCCGCACCGTGGTGAATATAGAGGAACCCGGCAAACGCCATCGCCATCATGACCCAGAAAATAGACCATAGCGCGGCGCTTTTCAGCGATATCGGTTTATCGTGACGATGCATAAAGAGGTCGATAAACATCGCCCCTACGGCCATCACCACAAAGACAACAACGGTTTCCGTCGGGAAACCGAGATGAGCAGCAGACATACACAACCCTTTTATAAGACAGAACACTAACCATGCAGACTGGGTTAACCCAGAGGAGAAAAAGAGTGCCCCAGACGACGGCGCACTCTAAAAAATAGATTTTAAACGTTCTTTTCGGCCAGCGCCTGCGCGCACGCCCAGGCGCTTGCCCACGCCCACTGGAAATTATACCCGCCAAGCCAGCCGGTGACGTCCATCACTTCACCGATAAAATAGAGCCCCGGCACGTTGCGCGCTTCCATGGTGCGTGAGGAGAGCTCGTCGGTATCGACTCCGCCGAGGGTCACTTCCGCCGTGCGATACCCTTCCGTGCCGTTAGGCTGAACGCGCCAGTGAGTGAGGGTATCGACCAGCGTCTGCTGCTCTCGGCTGTTGAGCTGCTTAAGGGACACGTCCGGCACTTGTCCCAGCAGTTGCAGACACTCTACCAGGCGCTTCGGCAGCTGCATCGCCAGGGTGTTTTTCAGGCTTTGATTCGGATGGGCAGCGCGCTGCTCGTTGAGGAACGCGTCAAGATCGCACTCCGGCACCAGGTTTACCGTCACGAACTCGCCGGGCTGCCAGTAGCTTGAAATCTGCAACACCGCCGGGCCAGACAGGCCACGGTGGGTGAAGAGCAGGTTTTCGCGGAATACGGTGCCGTCCTCGGCGGTAATCACGGACGGAACGGATACGCCAGAGAGCGTCTGAAGCTGCTCCAGCAGCGGTTTATGCAGCGTGAAAGGCACCAGACCGGCTCGGGTGGGCAGCACCTTCAGGCCAAACTGCTCGGCGATTTTATAGCCAAACGGCGACGCCCCCAGGCCCGGCATCGACAGACCGCCGCTGGCAATGACCAGGCTCGCCGCGCTGACCGTTTCGCCGTTCAGTTGCAGGGTGTAGCCCTGCTCGTCACGCGCGACGTCGAGCACGTCGGTGCGCAGGCGCATCACCACGCCGCCCTTTTCGCATTCGGCCACCAGCATATCGACAATCTGCTGCGCGGAGTCGTCGCAGAACAGCTGCCCGAGCGTTTTTTCATGCCAGGCGATGCCGTGCTTGCCGACCAGGTCGATAAAATCCCACTGGGTATACCGCGCCAGCGCAGATTTGCAAAAATGACGGTTTTGACTCAAATAAGCCGCGGGTTCGACATAAAGATTGGTAAAGTTGCAGCGCCCGCCGCCGGACATCAGGATCTTGCGGCCGGGTTTTTTACCATTATCCAGCAGCAGCACGCGACGACCCGCTTGTCCGGCCATTGCCGCACAAAACATACCCGCCGCACCGGCGCCAATCACAACGGCATCAAACCTTTCCACATCAAAATCCTCTTCGTAAAGTGCGCGGATTGTAAAGTTTCCTATGTGGTCACACCAGCGTAAAAAGATATTACAAAGCCATTCCCTTGAAATTTAAAGAATAAACATTCAGGCATAAATCTCAATTACGGTGGTATGTCAAAAAAAGTCTATATTTCACTTTGCCCGTTGCGCATTTGTCCTGGATAATGCGCCGCGTTCATGTCCTCAAAATGGCGTAACGTCCTATGCTACATTTGTTTGCCGGCCTGGATTTACATACCGGGCTTTTATTATTGCTTGCTCTGGCATTTGTATTGTTCTACGAAGCGATTAATGGCTTCCACGACACTGCGAACGCAGTAGCAACGGTTATCTACACTCGCGCAATGCGATCGCAGGTTGCGGTCGTTATGGCGGCGGTATTTAACTTCTTTGGTGTCCTCCTGGGCGGACTGAGCGTTGCGTATGCGATCGTGCATATGCTGCCAACGGATCTGCTTCTTAACGTTAGTTCTGGCCATGGCCTCGCTATGGTGTTCTCAATGCTGCTTGCTGCAATTATCTGGAACCTCGGTACCTGGTATTTCGGCCTGCCTGCATCCAGTTCTCACACGCTCATCGGCGCAATTATCGGTATCGGGTTAACCAACGCCCTGATGACCGGTACGTCTGTTGTTGATGCGCTTAACATCCCGAAAGTGCTCGGTATTTTCGGCTCGCTGATCATCTCTCCTATCGTGGGTCTGGTGGTCGCAGGTGGATTGATTTTCATCCTGCGTCGTTACTGGAGCGGTACCAAAAAACGCGCCCGTATTCACCTGACGCCGGCAGAGCGTGAAAAGAAAGACGGCAAGAAAAAGCCGCCATTCTGGACGCGTATCGCGCTGATCATTTCCGCTATCGGTGTGGCCTTCTCTCATGGCGCAAACGACGGTCAGAAAGGCATTGGTCTGGTGATGCTGGTTCTGATTGGCGTGGCTCCGGCCGGTTTCGTGGTCAACATGAACGCCTCTGGTTATGAGATCACCCGTACGCGTGATGCCGTTAACAACGTTGAAGTCTATTTCCAGCAGCACCCTGCGCTGTTGAAAAAAGCGACCGGCGTTGACCAGCTGATCCCTTCTCCGGAAGCGGGTGCAGCAACGGCACCGGGCGAGTTCCACTGCCATCCAGCAAACGCGATTAACGCGCTGGAACGCGCTAAAAACATGCTGGGTGATATCGAAAGCTACGACAAACTTGCCGTGGAACAGCGCGGTCAGCTGCGTCGCATCATGCTCTGCATCTCTGACGTGACCGACAAAGTCGCGAAGCTGCCGGAAGTGAACGCTGACGATCAGCGTCTGCTGAAGAAACTGAAAGGCGATATGCTCAACACCATCGAGTACGCGCCAATCTGGATCATCATGGCCGTTGCGCTGGCTCTGGGTATCGGTACGATGATTGGCTGGCGTCGTGTGGCGACCACCATCGGTGAGAAGATCGGTAAGAAAGGCATGACGTATGCGCAGGGTATGTCCGCGCAGATGACGGCAGCCGTTTCAATCGGTCTGGCGAGCTACACGGGTATGCCAGTATCAACGACCCACGTACTCTCCTCTTCCGTGGCAGGTACCATGCTTGTTGACGGTGGCGGTCTGCAACGTAAAACCGTGACCAGCATTCTGATGGCCTGGGTGTTCACCCTCCCGGCATCCATCCTGCTGTCTGGCGGTCTGTACTGGATCTCGCTGAAGCTGATTTAATTGGCTGAGTGCGACAAAAAAGCGGGTCAGGAAACTGACCCGCTTTTTTTTTGCGTGCTCATTCAACTTAAGTCCTTACTTTCATTAGAAAAATCTGAACATTTTTTGTTCAGATTTTCAACATGCGAGAAACTATCATGCATGGAGGATAAAATGCTCTCAAAGGAAGAAATATGGCTTCTGTTCCCACTCCTGGTCCAGGCTCGATTGTAATAGCGAATAACATGCGTGAAGCTCGCCGTAACGGGATGTCGCGAAATATGGCCACACCCTCAACGTATTACTGGTTTTACCAACAAGTCAGAAATGGCGGACCGTGGGATTACAAAAAATTTGATCCCTATTTCGCCGCATTCGGTAATTTCAATTTTGGCGCTGCCGGAACAGCAGCAGGCATTCCGGAAAAGATCCTCCTGATGGGTGCAGGTTGGGCACAGGGCCGTGCTGGTACCTCAAAACCTGAGTGGGGAAAGTGGCACGAAAAGCCGCCCTACGGCGATGACCCTACGGATCAGCGCAATATCAAAGAAGGAATCGCCTATGCCATTCAAAACGGCTATTAAGTGGGTTCACGGCACCGTCACAGTAGTATTGCTGATAGTCGTTTTGGGCTTTATCTGGCTCAACCATAGCCCGGATCCACGTAGCGGTGACAGGTTGCAGCGGGCCTATAAGCTGTCAGATAGCGTATGGCTGTACATGACCGTTAACGATCAAGGTGGCGCAACCGTACCAACCCTTTATCGTTATTATCTCTCGAATAAACTGAAGGGAAATGACGAGGATGTCCTTGTTCAGCTCGCGACGAAATCGCCCGTTATCGTGGGTACGGGCAGCATTACGCATGCCGAGGCAGGTAAAAATGGTGAGGTGAACATTGCCTACAGCGGGAAGGTAATCACGCTGAAGGAAAACGTGTCGAATCTTCAGTTCACCGTCACGCCCTGAATCAAAGAAAGGCGAGGCCATCCTCGCCTTTTTATACTCAGTGCCAAATCATCAGTGCAATCATACTCACCACAACCAGCCCGCAGAGGGCGCTGGTCAAAATGAACTGACGACGCAGGCGCTCGCAGCGACGAATAAATTCATCGTCGTGATGATCGCGGTAGCGTTGGTAGTAGATATACCCTACCAGACGCATCTGCTTGCTGGGCTGTCCATGCGAGGTGAAGAACCCTCCACCGTCCACATACTGATAAAGCAACGGATCGCAACCACGAAGTACCACTAATAGCGCACGTAACGATGAGAAGTAGCGCGCCATATTCACTATGCAAACCACACATAACGCCCAAAACAATGCGACGGTGCTAATCATACTTCCTCCCCGGCGTCCGCCCACGAAGCAACGCTTCGGGACTACCGCACCCCAATGCCCTGACAGACAGATCAGTGAAGAATGACTCGAAAGTCGATCGGGGTCACATTTTAATATCCGACCGGCTCATTAAATAGTGTAGGAGATCCACTAATTTTTTTGCCACATGGTTAATCGTTATCAACACCAAAGCTTGAAAATTTTGTTCAACTGGGCGGTAATGAAAGCATCAGACGACGGCTTCCCCATTTAGTCATCGATAACTTAAGGAAGGAGTAACACTATGGCTTACAAACACATTCTCATCGCGGTAGACCTCTCCCCGGAGAGCAAAGTGCTGGTTGATAAAGCGGTATCCATGGCGCGTCCGTACAACGCTAAAGTTTCGTTGATTCACGTTGATGTGAATTACTCCGATCTCTATACCGGCCTGATCGATGTCAATCTGGGCGATATGCAAAAGCGCATTTCCGAAGAGACTCACCATGCGCTGAGCGAGCTGTCCACTAACGCGGGGTATCCAATCACCGAAACCCTGAGCGGCAGCGGCGACCTGGGTCAGGTGCTGGTTGATGCGATTAAGAAATACGACATGGACCTGGTGGTCTGCGGTCATCATCAGGACTTCTGGAGCAAGCTGATGTCCTCCGCGCGCCAGCTGATTAACACCGTTCACGTGGATATGCTGATTGTCCCGCTGCGTGACGAAGAAGACGAATAAGCGTAAAAAAGCCCGGTGGCGCTAACGCTTACCGGGCCTACCTGGTCAACGCAAAACGGCAACATGGTTGCCGTTTTTTTATGTTTGTTCCCTCTCCCTGTGGGAGAGGGTCAGGGTGAGGGCATCAGGCCGCCCCCTCCTCCGGCGTTCCTGAATAAATATCAAACCGATGCCCTTTTGTAGTCACCGCATTGGTCGTGGCAACGTCCGCCAGCGGCGGTGCGTAGTCCGGGCGCTTCACCACCACCCGCTTCGTCGCAAGCTGACGGGCAGGCTCCAGTAATCCATCGGCATCTAAATCCGGCCCCACCAGCGACTGAAACACGCGCATCTCTTTCTTCACCAGCGCGCTTTTCTGCTTGTGCGGGAACATCGGGTCGAGATAAACCACCTGCGGGCGCGGGGTGATATCCGTTAACGCCGTCAGGCTGGAGGCGTGGATAAGCTGCAAACGCTCCTGCAACCACGGGCCGATTTCCGGGTCGGCGTAGCCGCGCGTCAGGCCGTCGTCGAGCAGCGCCGCGACGACCGGGTTGCGCTCAAGCATCCGCACACGGCACCCCACAGAGGCCAACACGAACGCGTCGCGCCCCAGCCCCGCCGTGGCATCCACCACGTCAGGCAGGTAGCTGCCTTTAATGCCCACCGCTTTGGCGACCGCTTCACCGCGACCGCCGCCGAACTTGCGCCGGTGGGCCATCGCCCCGCCGACAAAGTCGACAAAAATCCCGCCGAGCTTCGGCTCGTCGCACTTGCGTAGCTCCAGATGCGCGGGCGTCATCACCAGCGCCATCAGGTTCTCTTCATCGTGCTCCAGCCCCCAGCGGGCGGCTAAAACAGATAAGGCGCCGTCCCCGGCGCCTGTTTCATCTACTAAGCGGATCTTCACGAATCGACTAGCCCTTGATCCCGTAGTGCTCCAGCATCGCATCCAGCTGCGGCTCGCGGCCGCGGAAGCGTTTGAACAGCTCCATTGGCTCCTCGGAACCGCCGCGGGTCAGGATGTTGTCGAGGAACGACTGTCCGGTTTCACGGTTGAAGATCCCCTCCTCTTCGAAGCGGGAGAAGGCGTCTGCCGCCAGCACGTCGGCCCACAGGTAGCTGTAGTAGCCCGCCGCGTAACCGCCCGCGAAGATATGGCTGAACGCGTGCGGGAAACGGCCCCAGGTTGGGTTAGGAATAACGGCAACCTGCTTTTTAATCTCGGCCAGGGTTTCGAGGACTTTCGCCCCCTGCTCCGGGCTGAACTCCGCGTGCAGGCGGAAGTCGAATAGGCCGAACTCCAGCTGGCGCAGGATAAACATCGCCGCCTGGTAGTTCTTCGCCGCCAGCATTTTATCCAGCAGCTCCTTCGGCAGCGGCTCGCCGGTTTCGTAGTGGCCGGAGATAAACGCCAGCGCGTCCGGCTCCCAGCACCAGTTTTCCATAAACTGGCTCGGCAGCTCGACCGCATCCCACGGCACCCCGCTGATACCCGCCACGCCTGCGGTTTCGATACGGGTCAGCATATGGTGCAGACCGTGACCGAACTCGTGGAACAGGGTGATCACCTCGTCGTGGGTAAACAGCGCAGGTTTGCCGTTCACCGGACGGTTAAAGTTACAGGTCAGATAGGCAACCGGCTTTTGCAGCGTGCCGTCGGCTTTACGCATCTGGCCCACACAGTCGTCCATCCACGCCCCGCCGCGCTTGTTCTCACGCGCATAGAGATCGAGGTAGAAGCTGCCGCGAAGTTCGTTCTTCTCGTCGTACAGCTCGAAGAAGCGCACTTCAGGATGCCAGACGTCAATGTCGGTACGCTCTTTGGCAGTGATGCCGTAGATGCGTTTCACCACTTCGAACAGGCCGTTCACGGCTTTGTTCTCCGGGAAGTACGGGCGCAGCTGCTCGTCGCTGATGCTGTAGAGATGCTGCTTCTGTTTTTCGCTGTAGTACGCGATATCCCACGGCTGAAGCTCGTCCACGCCGAACTCCGCTTTGGCGAAGGCGCGCAGCTGGGCCAGCTCTTTTTCACCCTGCGGACGGGCGCGTTTCGCCAGATCCGTCAGGAAGTCGAGCACCTGCTGCGGGTTTTCCGCCATTTTGGTGGCGAGGGATTTGTCCGCGTAGCTGTCGAAGCCCAGCAGCTGTGCCAGCTCGTGACGCAGGGCGAGGATCTCCGCCATCACCGGGCTGTTGTCCCATTTACCGGCATTCGGCCCCTGATCGGACGCGCGGGTGCTGTACGCGCGATACATCTCTTCACGCAGCGCCTGGTTGTCGCAGTAGGTCATGACCGGGAGATAGCTCGGGATATCCAGCGTTAACAGGAAACCTTCCTGCTCTTTCGCTTCGGCCTGGGCCTTCGCCGCCGCCAGCGCGCTTTCCGGCATCCCGGCGAGTTCAGATTCATCGGTAATCAGCTTCGACCAGCCCATCGTGGCGTCGAGCACGTTGTTGCTGTACTGGTTACCGAGCTCGGACAGACGGGCGGCGATTTCGCCGTAGCGGGTCTGCTTCTCCTTCGGCAGGCCAATCCCCGAAAGCTCGAAGTCGCGCAGGGCGTTATCGACCGATTTTTTCTGCGCGGTATTCAGTTCGGCATAGTGGTCGCCGTCGCGCAGGTCGCGGTAGGCCTGATACAGCCCTTCGTGCTGACCGACCCAGGTGCTGTACTCAGAGAGCAGCGGCAGAGTTTGTTCGTAAGCTTCGCGCAGCTCCGGGCTGTTCTTCACCGAGTTCAGGTGGCTGATTGGGGAGAAGATGCGCCCCAGCACGTCGTCCACTTCGGCCAGCTTTTGACACAGGTTTTCCCAGGTGTACGGCCCGCCCTGCGCCACCACGCTTTCCACCGCCGCGCGGCAGTTGTCCAGCGACTGGGTAACGGCCGGAACCACGTGCTCAGGGCGGATTTTAGAAAACGGCGGTAATGAAAAAGGCGTCAGTAATGGATTGGTCATAAGCGCTGTCCTGTTTGAATAAGGTAAATGAAGCGCGCATCCGGCGCTGTGCATATTGTTCTGTAATGGGGTTAAGTGTAGAGGATTTCAATGCCAGACGTTGCGCTTTCGCGGCAGTGGGAACTTTTCTGTATACTGTGGCGATACGCTCTATTTTTGCCCGATGGCGCTGCGCTTATCGGGCCTACGTTGACAACCTGGAACACGTTCACCCATGCTCAGTTATCGCCACAGCTTCCACGCAGGCAACCACGCCGACGTCCTTAAACACACCGTTCAGAGCCTGATCATCGAAGCGCTGAAAGAGAAAGATAAGCCGTTTCTCTATCTGGACACCCACGCGGGCGCGGGCCGTTATCAGCTGAGCGGGGAACACGCCGAGCGTACCGGTGAATACCTGGAAGGCATCGCCCGCATCTGGCAGCAGGACGATCTGCCGGCCGAGCTGGAGCCATACATTGGCGTGGTGAATCATTTCAACCGTAACGGCCAGCTGCGCTACTACCCTGGCTCGCCGCTCATCGCCCGCCAGCTGCTGCGCGAGCAGGACAGCCTTCAGCTGACCGAGCTGCACCCGAGCGACTTCCCGCTGCTGCGCTCTGAGTTCCAGAAAGACAGCCGCGCCCGCGTGGACAAAGCCGACGGCTATCAGCAGCTGAAAGCCAAACTGCCGCCGATATCCCGTCGCGGCCTGGTGCTGATCGACCCGCCTTACGAAATCAAAACCGACTATCAGGCGGTGGTGACGGGCATTAACGAAGGCTACAAACGCTTTGCAACCGGCACTTACGCCCTGTGGTATCCGGTGGTGCTGCGCGCGCAAATCAAGCGCATGATCAAAGACCTGGAAGCCACCGGCATCCGCAAAATCCTGCAAATCGAGCTGGCGGTGCGTCCGGACAGCGACCAGCGCGGCATGACCGCCTCCGGCATGATTGTGATCAACCCGCCGTGGAAGCTCGAAGCGCAGATGAACAGCGTGCTGCCGTGGCTCCACAAAACGCTGGTGCCTGCGGGAACAGGCCACGCCACGGTCAGCTGGATCGTGCCGGAGTAATCGCAGTCATTGATGGAACCAATTGATTTCAGGTATACAATCGCGGCAATTCACGATTAAGGACAAAAGCTATGACTAAGCATTATGACTACATCGCAATCGGTGGCGGCAGCGGCGGCATCGCCTCTATCAACCGCGCAGCCATGTACGGCCAGAAGTGTGCGCTGATTGAAGCCAAAGCGCTGGGCGGCACCTGCGTGAACGTGGGTTGTGTACCGAAAAAAGTGATGTGGCACGCCGCGCAAATCCGCGAAGCTATCCATATGTACGGCCCGGACTACGGCTTTGACACCACCATCAACCACTTCGACTGGGACAAGCTGATTGCCAGCCGTACCGCCTATATCGACCGCATTCACACCTCGTACGACAACGTGCTGGGCAAGAACAACGTTGATGTGATCCACGGCTTTGCCCGCTTTGTGGACGCGAAAACGATCGAAGTGAACGGCGAAACGATCACCGCCGATCATATCCTGATCGCCACCGGCGGCCGCCCTTCCCATCCGGATATTCCGGGCGTGGAATACGGTATCGACTCTGACGGCTTCTTCGAACTGCCTGCCCTGCCAAAACGCGTTGCCGTGGTTGGCGCAGGCTATATCGCCGTTGAGCTGGCGGGCGTGATTAACGGTCTGGGCGCCGAAGCGCACCTGTTCGTGCGTAAACACGCGCCGCTGCGCAGCTTTGATCCGCTGATCGTCGATACCCTGGTTGAAGTAATGAACGCCGAAGGCCCAACCCTGCACACCAACGCCGTTCCAAAAGCGGTGGTGAAAAACGCGGACGGCAGCCTGACCCTGGAGCTGGAAGATGGCCGCAGCCAGACCGTCGACTGCCTGATCTGGGCGATTGGCCGTGAACCGGCGAACGACAACTTCAACCTGGCCGCGACGGGCGTGAAAACCAATGACAAAGGCTACATCGTTGTCGATAAGTTCCAGAACACCAGCGTGCCGGGCATTTATGCCGTCGGCGATAACACCGGTGCCGTTGAGCTGACCCCGGTTGCCGTTGCGGCGGGCCGTCGCCTGTCCGAGCGCCTGTTTAACAACAAGCCGGACGAGCATCTGGACTACACCAACATCCCGACCGTGGTCTTCAGCCACCCGCCAATCGGCACCGTCGGCTTAACCGAGCCGCAGGCGCGCGAGCAGTACGGCGACGACCAGGTGAAAGTGTATAAATCGTCGTTTACCGCGATGTACACCGCCGTCACCTCTCACCGCCAGCCGTGCCGCATGAAGCTGGTTTGCGTGGGCCCGGACGAGAAGATTGTCGGTATCCACGGCATCGGCTTTGGTATGGACGAGATCCTGCAAGGCTTCGCGGTGGCGCTGAAAATGGGCGCAACCAAGAAAGACTTCGACAACACCGTGGCGATCCACCCGACCGCAGCGGAAGAGTTTGTCACCATGCGTTAATACGCGCGTGAACGTCGTTCCGAAGCCCCTCTCCGGAGGGGCTTTTTTTTAACATTCATAAACTGTTGCAAAACGAATGCTCCGAAAAGCGTGATCAACCGCACATATCCCTACCCAACTACCGAAGCGAATGTCTACGCTTAATAGACACCCGGAAAAACCTGTCAAAAGTGAATATGCAACCGGAGGCGCTTATCATTATGTTCAACCAGAAACTACACCCTGCGGATATCGTTGAGTTCGAAATTAAGGAAGAGCTTTGCTACGAAACCGATCCCTGCGAGTTGAAACTGGATGAAATGATTGAGGCGGAGCCGGAACCCGAGATGATCGAGGGGCTGCCCGCTTCCGATGCCCTGACGCCCGCCGACCGCTACCTTGAACTGTTCGAGCACGTTCAGTCGACGCGGCTGTTTGCGGACAGCAAAACCTTCCCTGACTGTGCGCCGAAGATGGATCCGCTGGATATCCTGATCCGCTACCGTAAGGTCCGTCGTCACCGGGACTTCGACCTGGCGCGGTTTGTGGAGAACCACTTCTGGATGCCGGAAGACTACAGCAAAGAGTATGTCTCGGATCCCGGTATGTCGCTTAAAGAACATATCGACAACTTGTGGCCGGTGCTGACGCGCGAGCCGCAGGATCACATCCCCTGGTCGTCGCTGCTGGCGCTGCCGCAGGCGTATATTGTGCCCGGCGGTCGCTTCAGCGAAACCTACTACTGGGACTCGTACTTCTCCATGCTGGGGCTGGCGGAAAGCGGGCGTAACGACCTGCTTAAATGCATGGCGGATAACTTCGCGTGGTTAATTGAGCGCTACGGGCATATCCCGAACGGCAACCGCACCTACTATCTGAGCCGCTCCCAGCCGCCCGTGTTTGCGCTGATGGTCGAGCTGTTTGAAGAGGATGGCGTGCGCGGGGCGAAGCGCTATCTGGAGCACCTGAAGATGGAGTACGCCTTCTGGATGGACGGCGCGGAATCGCTGCTGCTCAACCAGGCGTACCGCAGCGCGGTGCGAATGCCGGACGGCTCCCTGCTTAACCGCTACTGGGACGACCGCGACACGCCGCGCGACGAATCCTGGATCGAGGACGTGGAAACCGCCCGACACTCAGGGCGTCCGCCGAACGAAGTGTATCGCGACCTGCGCGCCGGGGCTGCCTCCGGCTGGGATTACTCCTCACGCTGGCTGCGCGACCCGGGTCGACTGGCGAGCATCCGCACGACGCAGTTCATCCCTATCGATCTGAACGCGTTCCTGTTCAAGCTGGAAAGCGCTATCGCCAATATTTCGGCGTCGAAGGGGGATAAAGAGACCGCCGAGCTGTTCCACCAGAAGGCCAGCGACCGCCGCGCCGCCGTTAACCGCTATCTGTGGGATGACGAAAACGGCTGCTATCGCGACTACGACTGGCGACGCGAAGAGATGGCGCTGTTTTCTGCCGCCAGCATCGTGCCGCTGTACGTGGGCATGGCGACCCATGAGCAGGCGGAGCGCCTGTCCGATGCGGTGAAAGCGCGTCTGCTGACGCCCGGCGGTATTCTGGCAACCGAATACGAAACCGGCGAGCAGTGGGATAAACCGAACGGCTGGGCGCCATTGCAGTGGATGGCGATCCAGGGGTTCAAACAGTACGGTAACGACTCGCTGGGCGATGAGATCGCCTGGAGCTGGCTGCAAACGGTGAACCATTTTTATAAGTCGCACCATAAGCTTATCGAGAAGTACCACATCGCCAGCAGTACCCCGCGCGAAGGTGGCGGGGGTGAGTATCCGTTGCAGGACGGGTTCGGCTGGTCGAACGGCGTGGTACGGAGATTGATTGGGTTGTATGGGGAGCCTTAACTGAACTCTTGTAGTTCCCTCTCCCTTTGGGAGAGGGTTAGGGTGAGGGGAAACGTTTAGCGAATCACCTCATATATCGCCGTCTGTATAGACTGCCATTTCTTCGTTTCCGCATCCGGCTGCGCTTTCGCGCGCCGCTTCGCCATATCCACGTAATGCTGCTGGCGCTTCACCACCGCCGGAACGGTGCAAAACGCCTTCAGATAGTCTTTGCGCTGCGACGTCAGCGACTCCCCGTTCGACATGGCGTGGCTCAACGTATTAATAAACCGGCGGCACGGCTTTTGCTCCACCATCTGCTGGCGGTAGCGCAGCATCAGCTCCAGCACGTCGTCATAGCCCGCCGACATCGCCTCTTCCGTCCATGACAGCTTCCAGTCCATACCGCCCTGTAAAAACAGCAGCGCCACGCGCGTGTCGTTACGGTTGATGGCGGAGCGGAAATTGTTCTCATCCCAGGTCACCCCCATACGCGTTAAGGTCTCACGCGACGAGGGCGTTTCGCGCATCTCTTCGATCGGCGCGGGCGCGGCGGCGCTCACCGTTGCAGGCGCTGGCTGAACGCTGGTCACCAGCCAGAATCCCCCGACCACAATGGCAATCACCATCACCCCAACGGCTCCCCAGAGTACGCCGGAGATCAGCTGCTCGCGCTGCTCCGGGGTGCGCGGCGCACGGTGGGTCGGCTTTTCGATGGTATCGCGCACCTCAAAAAGATCGCCTCCGGTGACCCGGTCCCTCTGCTGTGCCTTTTCCCAGAAGCGGTGCAGCTCCCCGGCATCCACCGCCATCAGTCCCGCCGGGTTGATGCGCGTGCGCCCCTCTTCAAACGCCCGCTGGACGGGCCGGGTGATTTGCGAATAGTAGCTATCCAGCAGCAGGATCTGCGCCGGGCTTAGGTGCTGCTGCACGGTAATGCTGTTGCGGATCAGGCGAATATCGTCGAGGAAGGTTTGCAGCGTTTTGCGCGGCTCAACCAGCAGGGTCAGCATCATCGGGTCGCTAAACAGCGACGAGTAATAACGGCTAAACTCCCGTTTATCCACCACCATCTGCGCCAGCTCGCTAAACATCATGCCGCTCAGGACATCGTTGATTTCGCCAAGCTTGAGCCAGCGGCGAACGCGGTCAGGGTTAAAAAGCGTTTTAAGATGGTTATTGAGCCGGACAGGGTCGGGCCACGCCTGCTGGATCAGCCCTTTTAGCATCAGCTCGATCGCCCGCACCTGCTTGTGCGCCTGCTGCTGCTGAAGCTCGCTACCCACAGAAAGCTCGGTGCTGTAGGTTAACAGCGGCTGTTGCAGACGCACGCGCTCCAGCGCGGTGACAAAGCGCATCGCGGCAATCAGCTGATTTTCACTCACCTCCTGCCCGCTTTCATACTGCGGAACGCGCTGCTGCAACAGCCTGAGCTGCAACGTGAAATCGGACATCTCGGCGTCGTTCAGATGCAGCTGCTTCGCGACCGCCGCCCATCCGCCCAGAGCTAAGCGCGCGCTATCCAGCTGTTCCAGGAACCAGCGAGGGTCTTTTCCTTCAGAAACATGTACATTCAAGAGCAGTAAAATTTCGACAGAGGCCTGACGAATGACCGCCAGACAGTGTTCAAACTGCTCGCGGATAAGGTGTGTAGTACTGAGAGTCATTGTTTTCCTTTAAGACAACGAAAACATAGGGCTGACCGCGCCAGAGCCGTTTTTCTTTTTAATTATACGAGGTTATAAACATAACCGAGTTTCCGTTGAAATAAAGTGACAGCCTTAGAATCATTTTAAAAGCTTAAGGAGGATCGTCATGCCCGTTCTCACGACCGCACGCCTGACCTGCACGCCGCTCGGCGAAGAAGACTGGCCCTTTTTCCTTGCATTACAGCAACATCCAGACGTAATGCGCTATGTCGCAGAGGACCGTCCTGTTAGCGCGATCCGCGAAGCCTTTGATTCCCGCCTGCTGCCGTGGATGCCCGGCAGCGCGCACTGGCTGTGCCTGGTGGTGCGAGATACCGTCAGCCAGACGCCGCTTGGCGTGACGGGTTACATCCATCGGGAAAGCGACTGCGCGGAGGTGGGCTTTCTGTTTGCGCCGTCTGCACAGGGCAAAGGCTATGGCTATGAGTCGTTAGAGGCGCTGGTCGACTATGCGTTTACTCATGGCGGCATTCGCAGGCTGACCGCCACCGTTACCGCCGGCAATGCGGCGTCCCGCGGGCTGCTGGAGAAGGCCGGATTTCGGCTGGAGGGCGAACTGCGTGAAAGTTATTATCTTGCAGGGCGCTGGCAAAATGACTGGCTGTTCGGCTTATTAAAACATGAGATTCAGACGCTAAAGGCTAATTAGGGGCCATTTGGCGGATATGTCTTAATCATCGTTTCCTCTACAGTAGCGCCTCACAGAGGAAACGATTATGACTGGCCCGTTACTTAACACATCGTCTGCCGGAATTGAGTTTATAAAAAAACATCAGGGACTTTCCCTGGAAAAATATCGTGATGAAAGCGGTTTATGGATTATTGGATATGGCCATATTATTGGTCAGTCTGAAAAGTCATACAGCATCATCACCTCTTCTCAGGCGGAACGTTTACTCATTGACGATATTCAAAAATGCGAACGCGTGTTACGGAAAATAATTCCCTATCCGCTCTCACAAAAAAAACACGATGCGCTGGTGTCATTACTGTTCAGCTGCGGAATTTTCGACTGCCTGCAAACCGGCATCCTCCAGAATGTGGCACACGGGCGCTACGAAGAGGCAACGACGCGGTGGCGCAACGCTCTGATGTTAAACGGAAAGAAGGTTGAAAGCCTGGCGGCAATGCGCCAGGCCGAGTGTGCGCTTTTTCACGACGAGTAAATTATGCCGCACGGGTATAAAGCATCGCTGCCTGGGTCCGGTTTTTAACGTCGAGGCGTCGGAACAGCGCTTCAAGGTGCGCTTTGACCGTACCGGTGCTGATATTTAACGCCCGGCTGATGCCTTTGTTCGACTCCCCTTCGGCCAGCAGCTTTAAGACGTCAAGCTGGCGCTCGCTGAGCGAGGTGAGCTCACGCGGTGACGCGTTATCCTGTGCGACCCACTCGCAGGGGAAACAGACCATCCCCTTAGACACGGAGTCCAGCACCGCGGCAAAGCGCTCGGGATGGGCGTTACGTGGAATAATCGCCATCACGTTGCACTGCATCAGCTGCTCAACCCAGCGCGCCTCTTTTTTAGTTAGCACCACCACCAGCCGTGCCGCCGGAAAACGCGTCAGCATCTCCTTCAGCAAAGCCATGCAGTCGCGCTGAATAATACCGCCGTCTAACATGACAATAGAGGCCGGCGAGTGGGATAAAAGTGTCCATAATTCATCAGTCTGACTCGTCCCTGATATATCTATTTCCGGAATAAACGTCTTAAGACTATTGATTGCTCCATGAATAAATATCGACTGCCTGTCAAACATGATTACTCGCATTAATTTCTCCCCCGATGAGAGCGCTCTACCACGAAATACGATCATGGATGGTTAATGTAGACGCGCTAAATCGCGCCGGGGGATTCTACAGAGGCTTTTCTGGATAAAAAACCCAACTACGGGAAGCGTTACAAATTGCTCCGCTTCATTTACTTTCGCCAGATTTTGACACAACTTGCTTAAGGATCGCCTTAATAGGAGAGTCCTTTCCCCACCGGGAGACTTACAGGAACATCCCGCCTGAGACTTCAATGCGTTGCGCGTTCATCCAGCCCAGATTGTCGCTGAGCAGCGCGGCAATGGCATCGCCAATATCATCCGGCAGGCCGACGCGCCCCAGCGCGGTTTGAGCAGCCAATACCTTATTAAGCTCGGCGTTATCGCGTACCCGGCCCCCGCCAAAATCGGTTTCAATGGCGCCCGGGGCAATAATGTTCACGGAAATTCCGCGCGCCCCCAGCTCTTTAGCCTGGTAACGGGTCAGCACCTCCATCGCCCCTTTCATTGCGGCGTACGCGCCGGAGCCTGGCTGAGTGAAGCGCGCCAGGCCGCTGGACACGTTCAGGATCCGCCCGCCGTCTTTAATCAGCGGCAGCAGGCGCTGGGTCAGGAAAAACGGGCCTTTAAAGTGGACGTTCATCGCCTCATCGAACTGCGCTTCGGTGGTTTCGGCAAAAGGTGCATATAACCCCGTGCCGGCGTTGTTCAATAAATAATCGAAGGTATCGCGCTGCCAGATATTTTTAAGGGTGTCCTGCACCCGTAGAGCAAAATCCTCGAAGCTCGCAGTATTGCCGACGTTCAGCTGCAATGCCGCCGCTTTAACCCCTTTTGCCTCAATTTCGCGGACAACTTCACGCGCTTCCTGCTCGCTGCTGTTATAGGTCAGGATGATTCCGGTGCCGGCAGCCGCCAGCTTTAATACCGCGTTTTTACCCAGGCCGCGGCTACCGCCAGTGACTAAAGCAATACGTTCAGACATGAGAAACCTCTTTTCGGTTATTTTGGTCGTTGAGGAACAGCTTATTAGATGATAGAAAATCAATAAATACCGCCAATAACGCTTCACTGTTTCATTACGAACAACAATGAGCCTGTTCTATGGATAAAATTCACGCAATGCAGCTGTTCCTTCGCGTGGCGGAGCTGGAGAGCTTTTCCCGCGCGGCCGACACCTTAGGCCTGCCTAAAGGGAGCGTTTCCCGGCACATTCAGGCGCTGGAAAATATGCTCGGCACGCAGTTACTCCACCGCACCACGCGCCGCGTCAGCCTGACGCAGGACGGCATGGTCTATTACGAGCGTGCAAAAGATCTGCTGAGCAACCTCGATGAACTCGACGGCATGTTCCAGCTCGACCCCTCCAGCATCAGCGGACGGCTCCGCGTGGATATGCCGGTGGGCGTTGCGCGAAATTTAGTCATCCCAAAACTCCCGTCATTTTTGCAGCAGTATCCCGGCATTGAGCTGGAGCTCAGCAGCAGCGATCGGCTGGTGGATGTGATCCGCGAAGGGTTTGACTGCGTGGTGCGCGTCGGCACGCTGAAGGACTCCGGGCTGATTGCCCGTCCTTTGGGAAAACTGTCGGTAGTTAACTGCGCCAGCCCGGATTATCTGGAGCGTTTTGGCTACCCTGACGGCCTGGAGGATTTAGGCTCCCATGCGGTTATTCACTATGCCACCAGCCTGGGTACGCGCCCGCTGGGCTTTGAGTATTTCAACGGCAGCAGCACCCAGTGGGTGAAAACGGGCGGCGTGCTGACGGTCAACAGCACGGAGACCTATCACACCGCCTGCGTAGCGGGTTTAGGCATTATTCAGGTGCCGCGCGTTGGCGTGCGTGATGCCCTGCGGTCGAAAAAGCTGCTGGAGATCCTGCCGCAATACCGCCCGGAGCCGATGCCCGTATCGCTCATTTATCCGCACCGTCGCAACCTCTCCCGCCGGGTTCATCTGTTCATGGAGTGGCTGACTGAGGTAACAAAAGCTTACGTAGACTAGACGCAGGCTATAATTCAATAACATCCAGCTCAACGAAAAAGGAAAATGCGCGTGACGCCGGAAAATAACCCGCAACGACCGACACAACAGTTAGATTACGAACCCATCAAAAAGATGGATAACGAGCCTGAAACGCCGAAGGAGCCAGGCACCGCCAGCAAAGCGCTGGGAACCGTTACCGGCATGGTACAGCGCATCCAGCAGTTCCCGATGGTGGCGCACCTGATACGCGCAACGGAACGCTTTAACGACAGAATGGGAAATCAGTTTGGTGCCGCCATCACCTACTTCTCGTTTTTATCGATGATCCCGATCCTGATGGTGTCGTTTGCAGCGGCCGGTTTTGTGCTGGCCTCTCATCCCACGCTGCTTCAGGACATCTTCAATAAGATCCTGACCAACGTCAGTGACCAGACGCTCGCCACCACGCTGAAAAGCACCATCAACACCGCCGTTCAGCAGCGCACCACCGTAGGTATCGTCGGTCTGTTGATTGCGCTCTACTCCGGCATTAACTGGATGGGCAACCTGCGCGAGGCGATCCGCGCCCAGTCGCGCGACGTGTGGGAGCGCAAGCCGCAGGACGAAGAAAAAATCTGGGTGAAGTATTTTCGCGATTTTATTTCGCTGATTGGGCTACTGGTAGCGCTGATAGTGACGCTCTCTATTACTTCCGTCGCGGGCTCCGCGCAGCAGATGATTATCTCGGCGCTGTATCTGGACTACATCGAATGGCTTAAGCCCGCCTGGCGACTGATTGGGCTGGCGATATCCATTTTTGCCAACTACCTGCTGTTCTTCTGGATCTTCTGGCGCTTGCCGCGCCACCGTCCGCGCAAGAAGGCGCTGATCCGCGGCACGATGATTGCGGCCATAGGCTTTGAGATCATCAAAATCGTGATGACCTACACGCTGCCATCGCTGGTGAAGTCCCCGTCCGGCGCAGCGTTTGGTTCGGTGCTGGGGCTAATGGCGTTCTTCTACTTCTTCGCTCGCCTGACGCTGTTCTGCGCCGCGTGGATCGCCACCGCCGAGTACAAAGATGACCCGCGTATGCCGGGCAAAACCCACCACTAACCTATTCATCGGGCTGAATAAGAATGCAAAAATTCAGCCCGTTCTATAATTTCAGAATATAAATCCAGCCCGTAACTTTTATTTAACCAAAAACCAGTGTTATTCGCTGATATTTAAAAAGTGTGAAGCATTTCATAGATGGTATTTCTCTGGTCTGAAAATTATCCGCTTTTTGCTGGTTTTATCGCCAGCGCGCCCCTTTGTTACAGATTGAAATGTCGCTTTTGCTGTGCGTAATATGGCCGTTCGTTCGTCAAAATATAAGAATATTTTATGCAAGCAACCGCCACCACACTCGACTCTGAGCCGGAAAGCACCCCGGTAAACTCACGCAATAAAGTTGTCGTCGCCTCGCTGATTGGCACGGCCATTGAGTTCTTCGACTTTTATATTTATGCCACCGCCGCGGTGATTGTCTTCCCGCATATCTTCTTCCCGCAGGGCGACCCGACGGCCGCCACGCTACAGTCTCTGGCCACCTTTGCTATCGCCTTCATCGCGCGTCCAATCGGCTCGGCGGTGTTTGGTCACTTTGGCGACCGCGTCGGGCGTAAAGTGACGCTGGTCGCGTCGCTGCTGACGATGGGGATCTCCACCGTGGCGATCGGCCTGCTGCCGACCTACGAAACCATCGGCATTCTGGCGCCGGTTCTGCTGGCGCTGGCGCGTTTTGGTCAGGGTCTGGGCCTGGGCGGTGAATGGGGCGGTGCGGCGCTGCTGGCGACCGAGAACGCCCCTGCGCGCAAGCGTGCGCTGTACGGCTCCTTCCCGCAGCTGGGCGCGCCTATCGGCTTCTTCTTTGCTAACGGCACCTTCCTGCTGCTCTCCTGGCTGTTAACCGACGAGCAGTTCATGAGCTGGGGCTGGCGTATTCCGTTCGTCTTCTCGGCGGTGCTGGTGCTGATTGGCCTGTACGTGCGCGTGTCGCTGCATGAAACCCCGGTGTTCGCCAAAGTGGCGGCGGCCAAGAAACAGGTTAAGGTGCCGCTGGGTACGCTGCTGACCAAACACGTTCGCGTGACCGTGCTGGGCACCTTTATCATGCTGGCTACCTATACGCTGTTCTACATCATGACCGTCTACTCGATGACCTTCAGTACCGCCGCCGCGCCGGTTGGGCTGGGGCTGCCGCGTAACGAAGTGCTGTGGATGCTGATGATGGCGGTGATTGGCTTTGGCGTGATGGTGCCGATTGCGGGCCTGCTGGCGGACAAGTTTGGCCGCCGCTCCAGCATGATCGTGATTACGTCGCTGATTATTCTCTTCGCGCTGTTCGTCTTTCCGCCGCTGTTGGGCTCGGGTAGCCCGGCGCTGGTGATGGCGTATCTGCTGATTGGCCTGAGCCTGATGGGGCTGACCTTCGGCCCGATGGGCGCGCTGCTGCCGGAGCTGTTCCCGACGGAAGTGCGTTATACCGGGGCATCGTTCTCCTATAACGTGTCGTCCATCCTCGGCGCATCCGTGGCACCGTACATTGCGACCTGGTTGCAGGCGAACTACGGCCTGTTCTACGTGGGCGTGTATCTGGCGGCGATGGCCGCGCTGACGCTGATTGCCCTGCTGCTGACGCACGAGACTAAGCATCAGGATCTGTAGTTCACTGCGGCCTGATGCCCTCACCCCGACCCTCTCCCACAGGGAGAGGGAGAAAGGGAGCTACTTCTTCATCTGCGACAGAATATTCCGGCACTGATTTGCATCCCCTTCCGACGGTGATATCAACGCCAGCAGCGCCGCTGCCGGTGTCACCAGCGTCGCCAGCGCGGCCGCAACGGCACCGCGGGCAATCAGCGGCCCGGCCTTCACGCCCGCCTGAGGATTTTTGAAGGTTCCGCGCACGTACAGCGGCGAGCGCAGGGTGATGATACGGATCCCTTTACTCTCCGGATCGATGGTCAAATCCAGCTGCTCGGAGGCCATACTCGCCGTCCCGGTCACGTTAATCACCGCGTTCTCGGTATCGAAGGCGAAAATCTGCGGACGCGCCACGCCGTTGACCAGATCCAGATTCGCCGCCGCGCAGTTCACCCGCACTTCGTCGTCACCGAAGATCTGCCCGATGATGAAGTTACCGACGTTCAGGCCGAGGATTTCCATCAGGTTGCGGCTGATCAGCCCGTCGTTCATCAGCAGCTTCAGGTCACCGTTACTGCTGCCGAGGAGCGCCGCCACGGAGTTACCCACGCCGCGAATGTCCGCGTCACCGTTCATCTCGCCGAGGGTCTTCTGCATCAGCTCCACGTTTGGCATCAGCTCTTTCAGCTTCAGCCTGCGCGCCTTCACATCCGCCCGCCCCTGCATCGGCTTTTTATCCCCTTCAAGGTGGATATTCGATGAAATCGTCCCGCCCGCCAGGCCGAACTTCAGCGGTTGCAGCCGCAGGTCGGCGTTTTTGAGGATGATATGGGTCGAGAGGTCGCTTATCGGCAGGGTGCTGCCGTGCTCGATTTTGCGGCCCTTGAAGCGCACGTCGGCATCCATTACGTCCCATTTGTCGGTTTCGAAGCGGTCATAAGGCAGCACTTTGCCCGCAGGCTGGACGTCCTTTTTCACCTCTTTCGACTTGGTACCCTTCCCGGAGTCGACGCCAATCAGCGGCCCCAGATCGGCCAGGCGCAGCTGGCGGGATTCCAGATCCCCTTCCAGTTTCGGGCGCGGTTTTCCGGTGGTGTAGGTCATGCTGCCGTGAATGTCGCTGTCGCCAATCCGGCCGTTAAAGTCGCGGTAATCAAAGACCGAGGCTTTTTCCGTATCGATTTTTGCCACCAGATGACCGTCTGTTTCAAACGGCGGCGTATCCGGCAGCAGCACGCCCGTCAGGTCATACAGCTCGCCCAGGGAGTCCCCGGCGAACTTCAGCTGAAGATCGACGCCGCCCATTTTCATCGGGTCGTTCACCGTGCCGACAAAGGCCACGCGGGTGTTGCCCGAGCGGAAATCGGCCTGCACCGGGAACGGCGTGCCTTCGCTGCGCAGCGCCAGCATTCCGCCGATTTTACCCTTACCGCTCAGCGGCTGACCGTTGTAACGCCCTTTCGCCGTCAGGCCAAACACGTAATCGCCCGCTTTGGCGTTATCCCCTTTGGCCTTGCTGCCGGTGACTTCGCTAAACGGCAGCGGCTTGCCCAGCGGATCGACCAAGATCTCCACGTCCGCCTTGCTGACTTTATCGTCGATAGCGATCCGCCCGCGATCGAACAGAATATTGTCCAGGCGGAACGACCAGGATGAAGGCTTCGCGTTGGGATCTTTTTCGTCGCTGCTGGCAAGATTGAAGGTCCAGTTATCGTTTTTTTCCGACAGGCGAATCAGGCGCGCATCGGGCTGCTGGAGTTTGATCCACGGCAGATAGACCGTTTTGGTGAGCAGGGCAAGCGGCGCCAGCGTGGCTTCCACGCGCGGCAGATGCACCATCGTCACTTCAGGGATGTCCGGCGGGTTGCCGAGAACAATATCGTCTGCATGAACGTGCGGCCAGGGCACCCAGCTTCGCCAGCCGGTTTCCTCTTTTTGACGCTCCCAGACGACGCCCAAATCGCCGCGAATGGCGAAGGGTCGGTTCAGTTCGGTTGAAACTTTTTCATTAATGGTTGGCTTAAGACGATTCCAGTCGAACGTGGCGATAATGATGATTGCCACCACAATCAATAACAAGAAAATCCCAAGTACCCAGGTGACAATCCTGGTCGTTTTCGTCATTGTTTTCCCCTTACCAATGGCCTTACCTTTCATGAATATAGTTCATGGCTTGGGTAAGCGGGGGCGCTGTGTCCGGTAATAGCGCGTACAGGCTACGCGCCATTATGGGAAACAGCTTTAATTACAATGCGATAGTGACGTTATCCAGCGTATCCATTGGCACCGGACGAGAGAGGAAATAGCCTTGCGCCGCCGCGGCAGGCGAGTTTTGCACGTCGCGCCACTCTTCCAGCGTTTCTACCCCTTCGACAATCACCCCCTGGCAATAGCGGTTCATCAGCTGTAGCAGCAGCGTGAAGAGGTTTCGTCCTTCCGGGGTCTGGCGCAGCATGATGAACAGGTCGCGCGCCACTTTGATGTAGTCATAGCGCACTTCGCTGAGCGCGGAGAAGTTCGCCATCCCGGTGCCGAAGTCGTCCAGCCACAGCGGGCCAAACTCGCACATCGAGGCGAATGACGAATCCTGCGGCAGGCGGACGTGTTCCACCAGCTCAAAGCGCATCCACGGCAGCGTGGCGATCAGCGCCTGAAGCTGCGCGTTCTGACGCAGCGCCATCAGGGTCGGGCCGTCCACGTTTACCGAGGCCAGAATGTTGTGCTGCGCGAAGAAGGCCCGCTTAGTCGCCAGCATCTCCAGCTGCTCTTGCAGTACGTCGATGCGCTGGCGCACTGCGACTTCTGCGAAATAGCGATCCGGCGCGATCCGCTGCGTCGGGTTCGACGGGTGGGTCACAACCGTTAAGATCTCGATCGCCATCAGCCGCCCGTCGGTGCGGTAGATCGGCTGATAGGTGTATTCGCGCTCACATTGCAGCCAGTAGCGATGCTCCTGCAAGTTCTCAATACTTGCCTCAGGCGTGGTGCTTAGCCGCTGGATAACCTGCTCTGCCTTCATTTCAGATGCCCTGTTGTATGGGATAGCCTTTCTGGACTCGTCAATGGGTTATCGGCCCGGCAATTGAGAACTTTATGTTCAGCCGGGCGGGAAAATGAAATTAAGATGACAGAAATTGCCAGGAACACGCGCTGGCTCAAATAAAATAATGGAACGTCGTTTTAATATAGTTGACCGCATAATCCACACAACGCACACTAACGTTAATTTATCTGTTCAGGTTCACGACTATGTCTAAAAAAATTGCCGTGATTGGCGAATGCATGATTGAACTGTCACAAAAAGGCGCGGACGTCAGCCGCGGTTTTGGTGGCGATACGTTGAACACGTCGGTTTATATTGCCCGTCAGGTCGCCCCCGACGCGCTCGTCGTGAACTACGTTACCGCACTGGGTACGGACAGTTTTAGCCAGCAGATGCTGGCGTCCTGGCAGAGTGAAAATGTCCAGACGTCTTTGATTCAGCAGATGGAAAACCGCCTGCCGGGTCTGTACTACATCGAAACCGACAGCACCGGCGAGCGCACGTTCTATTACTGGCGTAACGAAGCCGCCGCAAAATTCTGGCTGGAAAGCGACGCTGCGGCCGCCATTTGCGAAGAGCTGGCTACCTTTGACTATCTCTATCTGAGCGGGATCAGCCTGGCGATTCTCAGCCCGGCCAGCCGCGATAAGCTGCTGTCGCTGCTGCGCGAATGCCGCGCCAACGGCGGCAAGGTGATCTTCGATAACAACTATCGTCCTCGCCTGTGGGCCAGCCGTGAAGAGACACAGCAGGTTTATCAGCAGATGCTGCAATGCACCGATATCGCCTTCTTAACGCTGGACGACGAAGACGCCCTGTGGGGTGAGAAGCCGGTTGATGAGGTCATCGCCCGTACCCAGGCCGCTGGCGTGAGCGAAGTGGTGATCAAGCGCGGCGCAGAGTCCTGCCTGGTGGCCGTGGCGGGTGAACCGCTGGTAGAGGTCCCGGCGGTGAAATTAGCCAAAGAGAAGGTGATTGATACCACGGCGGCGGGTGATTCGTTTAGCGCGGGTTATCTGGCGGTGCGTCTGACGGGCGGTACGCCGGAAGCGGCAGCACAGCGCGGACACCTGACGGCCAGTACGGTGATCCAGTATCGCGGCGCGATTATTCCGCGGGAAGCGATGCCGGTTTAAGGGATTACCCCTCACCCCGGCCCTCTCCCCAAAGGGGCGAGGGTGTTCAAGTTCCCTCTCCCCTGTGGGGAGAGGGTTAGGGTGAGGGGGTATACCGTTACTGACCCTGCGGAATATCCGTCGCGTCCTGATGTAAATCATCCGCCACGGCGGGCTGCGCCGCCTGCGTTACCGGCGCCATAATGCCGCTCCAGGTTGCCTGCAACTCTTTCATGTCATATTCCGGCTCGCCCTTCGGCTGGAGCAGAACCAACGCCATATCCTGCGACAGCTGCTGGCGCAGATCCTGATTCAGCATATCCACCGTTAAACCGTTCAGGAAGTCCTGACGCAGCTTCTGGTACTGCTCCGGCGCAATATCCACCACCTGGTTTTGCAGCGAACGAATACGCTGGCTGATCAGAATGTCCGTATCGGCACGGGCGTAGGTTGCAAACAGCTTTTGCAGCTCCAGCTTCTTCTGCCCCACCAGCGCGTTGAACTCCTCTTCGCCGAGCCCCTCTTTACGCACTTTCGCCAGCTCTTTTGCCACCAGCGCGAGGTTCGCGTTCAGCTTATCGCCAGGAGATTCAACGTTAATGGCGCACTGGGCGCGCTGGAACAGCACGCGGCAGTCAAAGCCGAGGCCGATATCCTTGGTGTTGTTTTTGCTGAGGGACTGCTGAACGTGCCAGAACAGCGCTTCACGGGCGAGATCCGCGCGCCAGTAGCGCAGCAGCGCGGAGGATTCACGAATCGGCTGCCACGGCGTGTCCCACATCATCGAGAGGCGGTCCTGGCGCACGGTGTCGGTCATGATGCTGACCGGCTCGGCGCGCAGCGGAGAAAGCGTAGGCACGGGCGCTGGCGCTTCGCGTTTGCCCTTCAGATCGCCAAAGGCCTTGTTGATCTGCTCGACAATCGACCGGCTGTCGACGTTCCCGACCACAATCAGGGTCATGGCGTCCGGGGTGTACCATTTCTGGTAGAAAGATTTCACCTGCTCGGCATCGACGGGCTGCTTCAGCGGCTCGGCCGGATCGTGGCCCAGCAGCGCAGAGCCTTTCAGGCGATAGCGCCACCAGCCCTCTTTGGTATCCGCAGGCCAGGTCGCCACCATGTCGCTGTTGCTCAGGGCATAGTTAACGGTTTCAGGCGTGATAGAGAGTTTACCGGTGGCATCTGACAGATAGGTCAGCGCTTCTTTAAGGAGGTCGTTACGGTTGTTTGGCAGGCTCAGGTTGAACATGGTGTAGTCATAGGAGACTACCGCCGGAGGAAGCGGGCGCTTCGGATCGATGGCCTGTTGCCACAGAGAGCGCACCTGCACCGCTTGCAAACTGCCGCTCTGGGTGAGCGCCAGTCGAGGAATAAAATGGCTTAAACCGGTCTGCTGGGTGCTTTCAGTGAGGGAGCCAGTATTCACAGACAGACGGATTTCGATACGGTCGCTCGGGCGCTGCGGGGTGGCTAACACTTGCCACTGAAAACCATTCGCCAGAGTCCCTTGTTGCCAGGCCGGGTCTGGCTGGAGCGCATCTGCCTGCACATAACTGGCTGCTGCCATCATCAGCAAACCGCCGGTTAAGAGTCGAATTTTTGTGCCCTGCATGTGAACCCCTGATCAACATTCCTGGTTAAAAAGAGTATCTCCCGACGTGGAGCACTCCAAATATGACGATGAAAACACTTCGATTAGACCGCGCGTTCAGCGAAACGTCACGGGCGGAAGTGAAATATACCTAAAAAAAATCTTGTCGAATTATGACAGGTATGAGGGGGTATTATGCGCAGCAGCCCGCATCCCCACAAGGGATAGCGGGCATTTGTGACAATATCAGGAGGAAACACCCTGCGTTTTCGTATCGGAATGGCGGTTATTTAAGGTGTCATCAAGCTTTTTGTGATCCAGCTCTTTCACCCATTTCGCGACGACTACCGTCGCCACACCGTTGCCCACCAGGTTGGTCAGCGCACGCGCCTCGGACATAAAGCGGTCGATACCCAGAATCAGCGCCAGACCCGCTACCGGCAGATGCCCCACCGCAGAGATGGTCGCCGCCAGCACGATAAACCCGCTGCCCGTTACCCCTGCCGCCCCTTTTGATGACAGCAGCAGCACCACCAGCAGGGTGATCTGATGGAAGATATCCATATGGCTGTTGGTCGCCTGCGCAATAAACACCGCCGCCATCGTCAGGTAGATCGAGGTGCCGTCGAGGTTAAACGAGTAGCCCGTTGGAATAACCAGCCCCACCACCGACTTACGGCAGCCGAGCTTTTCCATCTTGTCGAGCATACGCGGCAGCGCGGATTCCGACGATGAGGTTCCGAGCACGATCAGCAGCTCTTCGCGGATGTAGCGGATGAACTTGAAGATGTTGAAGCCTGCCGCGCGGGCAATCGACCCCAGCACCACCACCACGAACAGAATACAGGTGATATAGAAGCAGACGATCAGCTGCCCCAGCTGTACCAGCGTGCCCACGCCGTATTTGCCGATGGTGAAGGCCATCGCGCCGAACGCGCCGATAGGGGCCAGACGCATGATCATATTGATAATGCCGAAAATGACCTGCGAGAAGCTCTCAATCACGTTGAAGATCAGCTGCCCTTTGCTGCCCAGACGGTGCAGCGCAAAGCCAAACAGCACCGCAAACAGCAGCACTTGCAGGATGTTACCGCTGGCGAAGGCGCCAATCACGCTGCCGGGGATCACGTCCAGCAGGAAGGCCACCACGCCCTGGTCTTTTGCCTGCTCGGCATAGACCGCAACCGCCTTCGCGTCGAGCGTGGACGGGTCAACGTTCATGCCCGCACCGGGCTGCACGACGTTAACGATAATCAGACCGATGATCAGCGCGATAGTACTGACCACTTCGAAATAGAGCAGCGCCACGGCGCCCGTGCGACCGACCGCCTTCATGCTTTCCATGCCAGCGATACCGGTAACGACGGTACAAAAGATGATGGGCGCGATGATCATTTTGATGAGCTTAACGAACGCATCGCCCAGCGGTTTCATCTGCGCACCCACTTCCGGGTAGTAGTGACCAAGCAGAATACCGATTGCGATGGCCGTCAGGACCTGAAAGTAAAGGCTCTTGAAGATTGAGGTTTTCATAGGGTGTCCTTGGAAAGAAAAACCACAGGCTTTGTAAGGTTATGGTTAACCTGCGGCTTTAAAATAACACCCACATAACAGGACAGAAATAAAGCAGGTTCAAATTTGAAACAGAAATGTTAAGAACTTTGAGCTGGCTCGCACAAGCCAGCAACAAAATTACACTTTTGCGGGATGGCGTTCGCCGGAGAGGTAACGTTTTTCAAAGATATCCGCAGGCACCGCGCGGCCAAACAGGAAGCCTTGTCCGCTCTCCACGCCCGCCGCCGCCAGCCACTCGCGCTGGGCTTCGGTTTCAATCCCTTCGGCAATGACGTGCAGGTTAAGACTGCGCGCCATCTGGATAATCGCCTCCACCATGCTGCTGTCGTTCGGCAGCCCGTCCACAAAGGCTTTGTCGATTTTCAGCACGTCCACCGGCAGGGTTTTCATGTGCTGGAGCTGGCGCAGCCCGGCATAGCCCATGCCAAAATCGTCCAGCGCGATGCGGATCCCCGCGTTGCGCAGCGGTTTGAGGATTTTCACCGCTTCGTTAGGGTCGTCGATGCGGCGGCTCTCCGTCACCTCCAGGATCAGCGTATCCGGCTTGATGCGGTAGCGGTTAATCAGCTCCAGCATCTCTGAGACCATCGTCGGATGCATCAGCTGGAGCGCAGACAGATTCACCGACAGCGGCAGGGTCACGCCCTGCTCCTGCCAGGCCGCCAGCTGGCGGCAGGACTCTTCCAGCACCCAGTAACCGACGGTCACCATCAGGCCGCAGGACTCAATGCTCTCGATTAACCCTTCCGGCAGCTCCCACGCGCCGTCCGGCTGCTGCATACGCAGCAGGGCTTCGGCGCTTTTCACTTCGCCCGTCACCAGGTTGACCTGCGGCTGGAGCCAGATCGCAAACTGGCGGTTATCCAGCGCGGTCAGAATATCGCTCTCTTCGGTCAGCCGCTGCTGCGCCTTTTCCATCTGCTCCGGGTCAAAGAACTGGATCTGGTTCTTGCCTTTGCGACGGGCGGTGAAGGCCGCCGAGAAGGCGCGGCGGTAAAGCTGTTCGGCAGTGAGATCGCCGTAGAACATCGCAATGCCGATGCTGGCGCTTGGACGAAGCTGGATGCCCTGAATCGGCAACCGCTCATTAATGACAGTGAGTACTTGCTGACCTAGCGTAATGGCGTGCCACGGCTCTTTCACGCCGTGGGCGATAATCACCAGGTCATAGCCGCTAACCTGGGTCAGCACCATGCGCGGTGCCAGCACCGATTTCACCTTCTCGACCAGGGTTAAGAGCAGCACCTCGCGCTGGCTCTCCTGCAACACGCCCGCCGTATCCTGCAAGGTTTCACAGGCCACCACCATCAGCGCGGTGGTCTGCTGGCGGGCGACGGTCTGCTCCAGCATCGCCATCAAAAAGGCTTTGTTCGGCAGCTCAGAGACCGGGAAGCGGGTGGCGCTGCTGTTCAGCTGATCCTGCTGGCGCGAAATACGCTGCTGGTTGAGGTTATAGCTGCGCACCAGCATCCCGATTTCATCGTCCTGGTGCAGGCGCGGCACCTCCAGCTGGTGCCCGACCTGCTCCTGCGGAGGCAGATTGTTCAGCTCCCGGGCGATGCGGCGCAACGGGTGGACAATCAGGCGGTTGATACACCAGGTCAACGCCACGCTCAGGATCAGCGTTAAAAGTAAGTAAGTAGTTACTAACGTCACAACCCAGCTCATCACGAATTTATACATGCGATACGAGTCGGCCTGGAGCACCAGATAGGCCAGCGGCTGCGGGTTCGCCGGGCGTTCAAGGGAGTAAATCGGCAGGGAGATCTGCACCGGCAGCTCAAACATGCGCATGATCATCATCGGCACCGGGCGCTCGGGGATAAAGCTCATGCGCAGCGCCTGGAACTGGTTAGGCAGCACCACGTCGGCGCGGCTGACAATCCCGGCGGGCTGAATGCGTTTCAGGATGCTCTCGGCCTCGGGAATATCCCCTTTCAGGATGGTATAGGAGAGCGGCTCGCGCACCGAGCGGGCAATACTTTCCAGTTGCGAAGCCGTGTTGTAGCGATTCTGCTGTACGGAATGAAACAGCAGAATGACGCAGAACAGGAATACAAACAGCAGGGTAACGGCTGAAACCATTGCCATCTGTTTGATAGTTAAAGAACGGCTGACACGCAAAATGACTCTCCACAAAACTCAAAGCGCAGGGCGCACCGGGCATAAACCTGGTGCGCCTGAGTATACCCGATTGCTGCAATTTTTAGAGAGACTTACAAATCGATTAAGCGAAATCCGATTACCAGTCTGCGTACGGGATGAGCGGCTGCGGCGGCATATCCATGTCGCCCTGCCAGCCAGCGGCTGAATAGCGAACATAGAGCAGCGCATGGCTCGGGGTATAATCTTTTGCCTGCTGAATATCCACGCCGACCCCGACAAACCAGTTGGAGGTGACGCGACGCTCGATAAGGGCCCTGGCGGTATAACCGGTTCCTGACGAGCTGCTGCCGTTTTCAGGCTCATGCTTGTCGGTATACATATCGTTACCTTCGGCATCTTTCTGGTTATCCGGGATCAAGCCCTGCAACGGATAGCGCATCCCGTCTTTGGTCTTCGAGTGCGACCACGACACCGATCCGCCCAGCTCCCACGACCAGTTTTCGGTGCGTTTACGCCAGGTCACCGGCAGCGCGAAGGAAACATACTCCTGCGGGCTGTAATAGCCCCCCTGACCGAGGGTGTAGCCGCTCAGGTCTTTATCGTAGTGCCACAGCATATTGCTGACGCCCACCGTCAGGCGCTCGTTGTTCTTGTTGATGAGCTTGTAGTAGTAGCCGGTCATCCAGCGGGCGCGCCAGTTATCCTCCACGTTTTTACCCGTCAGGCTGTCGACGTTCAGGCTCGACCAGACGCCGTTCGCCTCGCCCTTGTCGTAGCTCAGGCTCACCCCGCCGCCGGTGGAACGCACGCCGCCCCAGGTGGTGTCGGTGTTGGGATCGCGCTGCCCGGCGAAGGCCAGCATCGAGCTGGAGATCGGACGACGATGGGCGTTGACCGTATAGCCAATCGGGCCGAGATCGTTGCTGTAGCTTATGCCGCCCACCACATCGACCACGTCGAAGCCCATCGGCGTGGTGCCGATATCCATCTCCCAGGTTTTATTCTTCCAGCCAACGGCAACGCTCGCGCCGTTCGCGGACTGGTTGGTGCTGCCGTGACAGTCGGTAGCCGCACAGGTCCCCCACTTCGGATCGTACTTCCCGTCCGTGGTATCGAAGGTTCCGGCGTCCATATTGACCAGATCGCTACGGAAGAACATCCGTCCGTCAGAGAGCGGCGCGTCCACCTGCAACATGGTGGTATGGGCTTTGAGATCGGAATAGCCGCCCGTGCCGCTGGAGCCCCAGTAGTCGTGCTCCAGCGTGACGTTAACGTCCTGCTGACGATAGAGATCGCCCGCGTCGCTACGCACGCCGCGCTTGAGCCAGTCGTCCTTCTCGTCGTTGCGCGTCAGTCGGGTAAAGCTGTCGTTATCCGTCGGGCGCGTCTGGGTGATGCCGGACGCCACCATCGCATCTTTGTAGGTTTCCAGCGCCTGCTTCGGCTGGCCGTTCTGCGCCTGGAAGCGCGACGCATCGCGCAGCACCAGCGCATTCTCCATTGACGGCGGCTGGGACGTGGCCTGCGGGATAAGCTTGCTAAAGGTCTGATTTGCCGCCGCCGTGTCCCCAAGCCCAGCCTGGGCCATCGCGATGCGGCGCTGCATGTTCAGCGACTGCGGCTCCCCGGCCTGTTCAGGCGGAAGGGTTGCCAGCGCGGTGCGCGCCGCCTCTTTGTTGCCTTCTGAAATATAGACTTCGGTCAGGCCCAGAATAGCGTCGTCGTTTTTCGGCTCGCGCTGTAGCACGGTGTTATAGGCCGCTTTCGCCCCCGCATAATCGCCGCGCTGCTGCGCCCAGTCCGCGAGGGTTAAGTCAATACGCGTGGAAGCGGGCTGCTGGCGAAGCAGGGTTTCGGCCTCCTGCTCTTTGCCGCCATCGCGCAGGCGGTTCGCCGTTTCCAGCACCTGATTGCTTTGCAGACGATCCGCCAGCTCCTGAATATTGCCGTTCCACTGGGCGCGCGGCAGGGTGTTGAGGTGCGCGAGCGCGGCCCTGTCCTCATCGTTTCCGGAGAGATACAGCCCGGTGGCGTACACCTGTTCAGGATCGTTCGGCTTCTGGCTCGCCAGCTGGCGCATCAGGGTATCGGCCTGACCGCGCTGCCCGGCGCTGTAGAGATCCCGCGACAGGCGATAGGTGATCCACACGTCCCCCGGCGACATCGCCAGCCGACGGCGCTGAATTTCGGCGGCCTGGGCATAGTTGCCCGCGTTTTCCAGCTGCTCCGCCTGCTGCGAAAGCTGCTCGTTGGTGAGGCTGCGCTCAATATCGTCAATGCTGCGGCGCTGGCTGGCGGAGAGCGACTGGATAAACTGCGTCGCTTTTTCCGGCGACTCGGCGCGATAGACATTCGCCAGCCCGCGCACGGCGTTGCTGTTGCCGCTGTCCATTCGCAGCGCCTGGCGATAGTAACGCTCGGCGGCGGCGTTATCTTTACGCGCCACCGCCGCGTCGCCCAGCCCGAGCACCGCGTAGCTGTCGGTGCTATCGACGTTACGCGCCTGCTGGTAATAGCGCTCGGCCTGCGCCGGGTTGTTGGCTTTCAGGGCGGCGTCGCCCTGCTGGATCAGCAGCCAGTAGCGGTTAACCTTCAGCAGGCTGTCCCACTTGCCCCGGTTGTCGCTCTGCGGATCGAGGGCGATCGCTTTTTCAAACTGCGCCACCGCGCGGGCGCGATCCCCTTTTTGCGAATAGGCCTGACCGAGCGCACCGACGGCTTCGCTGTCGGTATGGTTGGCGCTGACCGCTTTTTGCAGCTCGGCGACGGCCTTGCTGCCCTGCCCGGCATCCACCGCCGCCAGCCCTTCGGCTTTGGCGCGGAACGTTGGATCGGCGAGCTGTTTTTGCTGCGCGTCAAGCTGCGCGCGGGCGGCCGTCACGCTGTCGCCGTCGCTGAACACGGTCAGGTATTTTTGCAGCGCGCTGACGCTGGCGCTGCTGGCAGGCTGGTCTTTGATCTGCTGATACCACATATCAGACGCCTGGTTACGCCCGTTGTTGGTTTTCGCCATGCTCTGAAGAACCGCAAAGCCTTCGTCGCGGCGCCCGGTCTGGAAGAGCAGCCCGGCGAGGGTCGCCTGAAGCTGCACGTTGCCGGGACTGCTGGTGTCAATTTTTTTCAGCTGGTTGATGGCGTTATTGCGACGGGCGGGATCTTTCGCCACCACGTTCCAGTATTCCGTCGCCAGATCGCCGCTCGGCGGGTTGCCGCTAAACAGTTTTTCGTAGGCGGTAATGGCTTCCTGAGTATGTCCGGTGGTGGCTAACAGACGCGCCTGCTGCAATGCCTGACGGCCGTCCGGGGTGGAGAGCAGCATGGTGTTGCGGGAGGACTGGTACGCGCCGGAGTCCGGGGCGATCCCCTTCAGGCGGTCCAGCTCCTTCTGCGCCCCGCCGGTATCGCCCTGGCGCAGCAGGTAGCGGAAACGGGCGGCAATGACGTCAGGGTTATTGGGGTCGATCAGCTCCAGGCGGTAGAGCGACTGGCGTACTAAATCTTCGCGCTGCGTCGATTCACCCAGACGCACCTGCTCCAGCAGATGCTGTTGCTGCGGAGAATTGGCGGCCAGGGCCATCGGCATCATGGCCAGGCCAAGCGAAAAAGTGAGTAGATTTAGTGTGAACTTGCGCATTCCTGGCCCCAATCCGGTATTAATTCACCTTTTTCGGTGAAGCGAAAACGGTGCTGATCCCAGCCTTGTCCAAAGAGGGTCAACACGTAGCTGTAATAGGCGTCGTTATCGGGAAAATGATCGGTAACGCGCTGGCGCTGAACGGCCTGCGCGTCACGCTTTTGAAGAAACGGCAGCAGGGAGGCGGAAAAACCGACCGGGCCATCACCCGTGCGTTTTCCGGTCGCGACATCCACCTTCTCAGGGGGCAGCCCGCGGCTGGCGGTCATCGCCGCCATTGGCCGGAAACGCGCCAGCAGCCGTGCTTTTTGCGGATCGTTATCGTTCATCATCCCCACCCAGAGGTAGACGCGAATGGCATCGTAGCTGCCAATCAGGTCTTTATCCTGCTTAAGCAGCCAGCCTTTGTTTTTCTGATACTGCACCCAGTTCGGGGAAAAACCCTTAGGCGCGGTTTCCAGCAGCAGACGCTGGTTCGTTTCGCGAAGGGTGGTCCAGGGGGTGCCAAAGCGGGTGAAATAGCTCGCCAGCTGCGGAGGAAGATAGCTGGGGTTAAAGCGCCAGGTATTCTCTTTTACAAAGCCGATTTTGCCGGGTAAGAGCATGGAGCCCAGCCCCGGCACCTTCACCACCTCTTCGCTGGCGATACGGTTGAGCAGCGCCTTGCCCACGCGGGTGTACTCAGGCTGTTTCCACAGTCGTCCGGCTTCGAGCAGCGACCAGGCGATCCACACATCCCCATCCGAGGCGGAGTTTTCGTCGATCACCGCCCAGCGCTCTTTATCCTTTTGCCCCCACAGCCAGGCGGGCAGATGCGCGGCTAAATCGCCTGCGGCGAGATTATCGCGCGTCCAGCCATACAGCAGGTCAAACGCCTTGCGGTCGTTGGCGGCCAGCGCGAAGAACATGGCGTAGCTCTGCCCTTCGGAGGTGGTAATTTTGCGCGTATCGCTGGGATCGATAACGCGCCCGCCCTCGCTGATATAGCCCTGTTTAAACTGCTCCCAGGCGGGCCAGGTGCAGGCGGCCCGAAGATTCGTCGCCGCCAGCATCAGCGCGGCGAAAACACACCAGCGAAAGGCGTTCATGGCTACTTACTCATGGTCCGGGTTAAGACGACGACGGCTGATGATACGCAGCAGACGCCACAGCACCCACGCCAGCAGCACGACGCTCACCGCCGCGAGGATCGCCAGCAGAACCGGGTGGTTCGACAGCGCATACCACAGACGTTCGAACCACGGCAGATGGCCAACGTAGTAGACGTCGCCCACGCGCAGGCTGTTTACGCCCGACTCGCGAATCACCGACACGGAGCCAAACATCGCCGCACGTTTACCGCTGTCGTTCATCGCATTGTTGAGCAGCTCATATCCGCGCGGGCTGTCTGCCAGCAGCGCGATCACGCTGCGCTGGTCGTTATACGGCGACTGGAAGCCGACGATCGCCGCCATCGGGCCAGTTGAGGTGACCGTGGTCTGCACGGTAGCCTGACGGTCGTTGTTGTCCGGCATGATGCTCGGGAATTCGGTCTGACGCATCGGGGTGTTCACCCACGACTGGGCAGCCTGCACCAGCAGGTCGACGCGCTTGTCGTCCTTCAGCTTGTCCGGGATATTGCCGATCACCATGATGTCGGCGTCTTTGTTCTGGATCTGGCTGCCGTCGTCGGTCAGCGTCAGGTTAATGGCCGGCAGGCCGGTCTGCGCGCCCACGGAGGCCAGCGTATCCAGCAGCGTCGTCACCTGCCCTTCGCTCGGTGATTTTGGCATCACCACGATGGACTCAGAGAGATCTGCCATGCGGCTGAACGGGAAGCTGGCGTTGGCAAAGGCGCGCAGGTCCGGCATCGCCAGGAAGTGATAATACTTCGAGAAGTCGATGGTGGAGTCGTCACCAATCACCACATGGTTCTGCACCGGCTGGAAGGTAATACAGTTATCCACCGAGCCGCCAGGCATCGGGTTCATGTACTGGAAGTCAAAGCGCAGCTGGTTCACCGCGCCGAGCTTAAGCGCCGGAATAGAGACATCGGTTTTGCCATCGAGCAGACCCTGAAGCACCGGCAGACGCAGCATCAGCTGGTTTGTCTCCTGGTTGCTGGTCAGGCTGAAGGATTGCAGGAACTGGTTGTTCAGGCTGATGTCCATACGCGAGCTGTCTTTGGTGGCAGGCGCGGTGTAACGGTATTTCAGGCTGATATCAATGCCGTTGGTGCGCATCAGATACAGATCCGGCGGCAGGTTCAGCGACAGGCTGACCGGCGAAGGCTCAAGCCCGGTGGACTGCAACTGCTCTTCATAGGTTTTCAGCTCACCGAAGGTGATCGCGCGGTCGGTACGCACCCAGTTCGGCGCATCGTACGGTTTACGGGCCAGCAGCGGCTTCACGTTATCCACCGTCACGCTGTTGCCGCGGAACAGCACGTTACCCTGTGCAATGCCTTTCGCGGCCTGGAGCAGGTCTTTGTCATCACGACCGAAGACCACCAGCAGCTTCACGTACGGGTTATCCGGGTGGCTCATCATTTCCACGGTCGGGGCTTTCACCGCCGGGTGATCGCGCAGGAACGACGGGCGTTTATCGTTGGTCGCAAATACGATGGCGTTGCGGTCCGGGAGCTTATCGTACATCACCGGGAAGCTCTGTCCGCGCCAGGCGGAACGCGAGCCAAACCACGAGGCCACAATGGTGGCGGCCAGCTGTTGGGTCGTGTCCGGCGACGCGGCAAACACCATCGGCAGCACAAGCTGACGGTTATCGCGCGGGTCAAAGAACGGCACCGGGAACGCCGAGAGATCGTTTTTCAGCGCCAGCGACTGGTAGGTCATTTGCAGGGACGTATTGCGTCCGACGTCCATCCACAGCGTGCTGCTGGCCGGGTTTTCACACACGTCGCGGTAATGGCCGACAAACTCCAGACGCACGCGGTTGAAGTCGGTGATAAACAGCGGGTTGATCGGCACCTGCGCCAGCGTCTTTTTGCCGAGCTGCTCTTTGGTGACCGGCAGAACGTCCATCAGCTCGTCGTTGAGGTAGACCTTCAGCTGCGACTGCACCGGCAGCAGCGCCGGTGACGGGGTGTATTCGAGGTTCAGCATCGCCTTCGATACCACTTCGTCGCTGCGCATCCCAAACTCAACGCCACCGTTCGGGTTGATCCCGCGCAGCACCATGCTGCCCGGCGGCGGGGCGATCTGCGCGAAGGCGAGCTTCACGTCCCTGGAGGGGGCGTTATCCACTACCACCGGCGCGTTCGCACCCGGCACGCCCGGCATAACGCTGCCTACCTGCTGCGGCGCACCGTCAGCCGGTTGTTCAGGCGCAGCGCTGTCGGCCGCGGTGACGGCCGGCGCGGCGTCTTGCGCCACGGGCGCGGTCGTGGCCGCAGGCGTTTCAGGAGCCGCGTTCGCCATCATAGAGGGAAGCGCACTCATCCCCATTGCCACTGCACATAACCAGGAAAGTTTAGTTTTCATCGCGTTATCATCATTGTTGAGCCATAACCGGGTCCGATTGCTTCGCCTCTTCCCGCTCAGGTCGGCGTGGAATAAACGACACGACCCAGGAAACCAGCGAGGTAAGTGACCGGAAAATTAATTTCACAGACGACGGGGCAAATTCTGCAAGGTGACGATAGCCACGGAACCCCAGCTTAAGAATATCCAGCAGGCTTTCCAGAGGCTTATCTTCCGGGAAGCTGTCCTGCCAGAGAGCCCACGTATCCGCGCGGGCGAACGTACACTGCACAAAATCGATATGCTGCTTTTTAGTCAGCGGCATCAGCTGTAAACCCACTTCGTTACCCAACACGCGCACCACCTGCGTCGGGAAGACATACTCCTGCTGACCGCGCTTGAGCAGCAGGTTGACCTTCTGCCCCTCCAGCACTTTTGCCTGGCCGTTGATCTTGATACCCAGCCCGCCGTCAGAGAAGTCATGCACGGTACAGGAGAAGAGATGGCCGTCTTCGCGGGCAATGGCCGCAGGCATACTGATCTCGACGCGATGCGCCCGGCGCACCTGCTTGCTCTCCACCGACACCGCCACCGCGCCGCCGAGGATAATCAGGTTGTAGAACACCCACGCCAGGCTCACGAATACGGTCAGGATTTCGTTTTCCGGGCCGTAGTAGTAGCGCCAGATCCCGGCAATCACCCCGACGATATTGAGCAGCACCAGGAAGATATACGGACGGGAGATCACCCAGTCGACGTACTCCTCTTCCACCAGCCCGCCCTTCGCGGTGACGTTAAACTTGCCCTTGTGCGGGTTAATCAGCGCCACCATCGTTGGCGGGGCGATATACCAGGCGAGCACCGTTTCGTAGATTTCACTCCAGAACGAGTGGCGGTATTTGCCCTGAATTTTGGAGTTGGTCAGGCTCGCGTGGATCATGTGCGGTAGAACGAACAGGGCAATCATCAGCGCCGGGGCGTAGATGATGTAGGCGTGCAGAAGCAGGAACGCCAGCGGCGCGGTCAGGAAGATAAGCCGCGGAATACCCGACAAGAAGTGGAACATGGCGTTGACGTAGCACAGGCGCTGCGCCAGCTTTAAGCCTTTGCCCGTCAGCGGGTTATCCAGGCGGAAAATCTGCACCATGCCGCGCGCCCAGCGAATACGCTGGCCGATGTGCGCGGAGAGCGACTCGGTCGCCAGCCCCGCCGCCTGCGGAATACGCATGTAGGCCGAGGTGTGTCCACGACGGTGTAAACGCAGGGAGGTGTGGGCATCTTCGGTCACCGTTTCAACCGCAATGCCGCCAATCTCATCCAGCGGGCCGCGGCGAATCACCGCACAGGAGCCGCAGAAGAAGGTCGCATCCCACATGTCGTTACCGTCCTGCACCAGGCCGTAGAACAGCGTCCCTTCGTTCGGGGTTTTGCGGAAACGGCCGAGGTTACGTTCAAACGGATCCGGCGAGAAGAAGTGGTGCGGCGTCTGCATCATCGCCAGCTCTTTCTCTTTCAGGAACCAGCCCATCGTCATTTGCAGGAACGAGCGCGTCGGGACGTGGTCGCAGTCAAAGATGGAGACAAACTCCCCTTTGGCATATTTCAGCGCGTTGTTGATGTTCCCGGCTTTGGCGTGTTCGTGCGTGGTTCGGGCGATGTACTCCACCCCTACCTGGCTTGCGAACTGGCGGAACTCTTCGCGACCGCCGTCATCGAGGATCCAGATTTTGAGCTTATCTTTCGGCCAGTCGATACCCAGCGCCGCGTAAATGGTGTTTTTTACCACGCTCAAATCTTCGTTATAGGTTGGCACGAAGAGGTCAACGGACGGCCACTGGTTGGTGTCTTTCGGCAGCGGAACGGGCTGGCGGTTGAGCGGCCAGATCACCTGGAAGTAGCCCAGCACCAGCACAATCCACGCGTAGGTTTCAGCAAACAGCAGGATCAGACCGCACACCAGGCTCACCGGATCGTCCCAGTTCAGGGTCGAGGTGTAACGCCACCAGATATAGCGGCAGGACACGGTCAGCGACAGCACGATCAGCATCAGCGCCGAGAAGCGACCCGGAATACGGCGCACCAGCAGGGCCACGCCCCACAGCAGGATCAGGAAGGTAAACTGCGCCAGCGGGTTAAACGGCTGCGTGATGCAGACCAGCGCCAGGATCAGCGAGAACACCACAATCACGCCGAGAATAAAACGACGCAAACCCGGATGGAGGTGTCCGAGTTCTTTGTGGTTATCCAGATGGCTGGTCCTGTCGCCCACGCGGTCAGGAAGCCGGTCAAGCCACTGATGGTAGCGTTCGCGCAGGTTTGCCGCCCGGTCGAAGCTGCGCCAGCGCGGGCGAGGATTCTCTTGCCGCGCTGAGGTCGCTATCAGCCATACCGCCTGAATCGCATAGCGTGCGGGATCTAACGGCCGTGGCCGATCGGGGTTAATGTGCGGATAGAGCGCGTGATGTTCAGCCCGAATGCGCTGCCAGCGGGGGTGTTCAAGGGGGATAAACATCCAGGCCAGCACCATCCAGAAACAGCCGAGCGCGGCGCTTAATGGTGACGCGCCGTGCCGACGGTAGTGGCGGTAGCGTTCGCTTAAGCGCGCGCTGACCGGCGGGATGAGCAACCAGCTGGACAGGCGGCTCATACCGCGCTCCCGGCAGATTCCGCCCTTTTGGCAAAGTGCAGCAGACACCAGTTCGCCAGCGTCAGGATCTCTTCGGCCGCCAGCGAATCACTGCGGTACTCGCCGAGCGGCTGTTTGGAGGCGAGGCATTCCGCCATGCCTTCATCGCGGTGGATAACCATCGGCATCAGGCGGCGCTGGCTTTGCAGCCACACCTGATACAGATCGTCCTGAATCTGGCTGCCGATGCGCAGGTCGTTAATCAGGATATGCGCCTGCGCGGGCAGCGCCTGCTGGTGCAGGCGGATATGGCAGTTGGCGTCGACGTTGGCAATCGACAGGATATGGTCGCAGAAAGAGATCAGCTGACGGGTCAGCGGGTCGTTGCCGTGCGGCAGATCGAGCAAAATCCACTGATAATGCCCCTCCAGGCTCAACCGCTCCAGCGCGCGGGTGAACAGCTCCAGCGTCGGCTGGTGCGCAGCATAATTTTCCTGTTCACGACGGGTCAGTTGACCAAAGGGGAGCAGATCGAGCTGGGAGGTGTAGCGCATTCCGGCGTCCTGCCACTCTTTGCCATCAATCAGCGAGCGCGCCCAGCCGTCGGGACGGTTGAAATCAACGTTAAAGGACATGCGCAACAAATTATCGGGGCAGGCATCAATAACCAGCACCGATTCGCCTAATAACTGTAATGACCACGCCAGCGCCGCGGTCACGGATGTCGTACCGACTCCACCACGGACGCCCTGTAATCCTAGTATGGCCATCAATGGCTTCCTTATTGTTGTTGAGCAAATTCAGCCAATAATGGCCAGCGTTTAATAGCCGCCGCCAACTGTTCCCGCTGGGAAATATCGGTGTAATCTATTTCAGGCAATGAAAAAGCCTGAGTTAACGCCAGGAAATCGTTTTGGAATGTGTATCCAAGAGTGGAATCGATGGGGGTTCCGGACTCGTTATTATGCATTTTTCTCTCATCCCACTGAGTAAAATCGTACGATCAGATGTAGCGAGGCATCCTGCCTGAGAATTTTCGTTTACATGCTAAATCTGATGTTCTTTAATTTCAATGTTAGGTTTATTTCTTCGCTTTCGCTAGTAAACTGAGATACAGATAAATTAGATGAAAAGAGGGAAACCGTGGACTCCATATTTTCTATTGGCATCCAGTCTTTATGGGATGAATTGCGCCACATGCCGGTCGGAGGAGTCTGGTGGATTAACACGGATCGCAACGAGGACGCCGTAAGCCTGGTAAATCAAACAATTGCTGCGCAGGCCAGGGATGCTCGCGTTGCCGTTGTCACCATGGGCGAAGACCCGAAGACAATCATCAGACTTGCCGACGAGAGCGGCCCACAATCCGTGCGGCTATTCTCAATGACAACAGAGGCGGAGAGTCTCTACTTTCTGCCCCGCGATATTCAGTGCACGCTCGATCCCGACAACTATTTAGTGATTCTCAAATGTTCTAATAACGCACTGCATAATATATCAAATGAGAAGCTGCTTAAGTGGCTGCAAAAAATCAATAAATGGGCCCGCAATCAAAATTGCACCCTGCTGGTCATTAACCCTTGCACTAATAATGATAAGTTGTTTTCGCTGTTGATGACGGAATATCGCTCCCTGTTCGGGCTCGCCAGTATCCGCGACCAGGCTGACAGTTATCTTTACGATATTGCCTTCTGGTGTAATGAAAAAGGGGTAAGCGCGCGCCAGCAATTGACCCTCAAACATATCAATAATGAATGGCATCTCGCGCAGCAGGAAGAGACCGTGGTGCAGCCGCGCAGCGATGAAAAACGCATCGTCAGCCATATTGCAGTATTAGAAGGTGCGCCTGCGCTGTCTGAAAACTGGACGCTGCTTGAGACCAACGAAGCGGTATTCAATGAAGCCCGTACCACCCAGGCGGCGACAATCGTCTTCTCGCTGATGCAGAATAATCAAATCGAATCCCTGGCGCGCCATATTCATACCCTGCGCCGCCAGCGCGGCAGCGCGTTGAAAATCGTAGTGCGTGAAAATAACACCAGCCTGCGCGCAACGGATGAACGTCTGCTGCTGGGCTGCGGCGCAAACATGGTGGTGCCGTGGAATGCCCCGCTCTCCCGCTGCCTGACGCTGATCGAAAGCATTCAGGGCCAGCAGTTTGGCCGCCACGTGCCGGAAGATATCTCCACCCTGCTGTCCATGACCCAGCCGATGAAGCTGCGCGGCTATCAAAAGTGGGACACCTTCTGCGACGCCGTTGGCAATATGATGAGTAACACCCTGCTTCCGGCTGATGGCAAAGGCGTAATGGTGGCGCTGCGCCCCGTACCGGGCATTCGCGTTGAGCAAGCGCTGACGCTCTGCCGCCCGAACCGCACCGGGGACATCATGACGATTGGCGACAACCGTCTGGTGCTGTTTTTATCTTTCTGCCGGGTCAACGATCTCGACACGGCGCTGAACCATATTTTCCCGCTGCCAACGGGGGATATTTTCTCTAACCGAATGATCTGGTTTGAGGACAATCTGATTAGCGCAGAACTGGTGCAAATGAGAACTCTGGCACCGGAACAGTGGGTAAAACCGCTGCCGATGACCACCGATGAAAAACCTATTCTCAATGCTAAGCATGACGGACATGTCTGGCGCCGAATACCTGAACCCCTTCGCCTGCTGTCTGAGAATAAGGAACATGCGTCATTATGAATATCAGCGACATTATTCAACTGGTCGTACTTTGTGCGCTTATTTTCTTCCCGCTGGGCTATTACGCTCGCCATTCCCTGCGCCGTCTTCGCGATACGGCCAGAATTCTTTTTGTAAAACCTCGCTACGTTAAACCAGCCGGAACACTGACACGGGCGACAAACGCCAGGGCAAATCGAAAACATGACTAATTCTTCCTATACCTCTTCGGCGCCGTCGCCACTCTGGCAATACTGGCGCGGACTGTCCGGCTGGAACTTCTATTTTCTGGTCAAGTTTGGCCTGCTGTGGGCGGGCTATCTGAACTTCCACCCGCTGGCTAACCTGGTGTTTATGGCTTTCCTGCTGATGCCAATCCCGAACATCAGGCTGCACCGTTTACGCCACTGGATAGCTATCCCGATTGGTTTTGGCCTCTTCTGGCACGACACCTGGTTACCGGGACCTGAGAGCATTATGAGCCAGGGCTCGCAGGTAGCGGGATTTAGTACGGACTACCTTCTCGATCTGACCGAGCGCTTTATTAACTGGCAGATGATTGGCGCGGTGTTTGTGCTGCTGGTGGCGTGGCTGTTCCTGTCCCAGTGGATCCGCGTGACGGTGTTTGTGGTGGCAATCCTGGTCTGGCTTAACGTGCTGACGCTGGCCGGGCCGAGCTTCTCCCTGTGGCCGGCGGGTCAACCGACCACCACGGTAACAACGACCGGCGGCTCGGCGGCAGCAACCGTGGCAACCGCAGGCGATACACCGGTGGTGGGTGATATTCCCGCACAGACCGCGCCGCCGACCTCTACCAACCTGAACGCCTGGCTTTCCAGCTTCTATACCGCGGAAGACAAGCGCCAGACCAAATTCCCGGATGCGTTGCCTGCGGACGCGCAGCCGTTTGAACTGCTGGTAATCAACATCTGCTCCCTGTCGTGGGCGGACGTGGATGCGGCGGGGTTGATGTCGCACCCGCTGTGGTCGCATTTCGATATCCAGTTCAAAGATTTCAACTCGGCGACCTCCTACAGCGGCCCGGCGGCGATCCGCCTGCTGCGCGCAAGCTGCGGTCAGCCGTCGCATAAAAACCTGTATCAGCCTGCGGGCAACCAGTGTTATCTGTTCGATAACCTGTCGAAGCTCGGCTTTACGCAGCATCTGATGATGGGCCACAACGGTCAGTTCGGTAACTTCCTGAAAGAGGTGCGTGAGCAGGGTGGAATGCAGGCGCCGCTGATGGATCAGACCGGTCTGCCGGTTTCGCTGCTGGGCTTTGACGGCTCACCGGTTTACGACGACACCGCCGTGCTGCAACGCTGGCTGCAAACCGTCAGCAAAGAGGGCGAAAACAGCCGCAGCGCGACCTTCTATAACACCCTGCCGCTGCACGACGGAAACCACTTCCCGGGCGTGAGCAAAACGGCGGATTACAAAGTTCGCGCCCAGAAGCTGTTCGACGAGCTGGACGCGTTCTTTACCGAACTGGAAAAATCGGGCCGCAAGGTGATGGTCGTGGTAGTGCCAGAGCACGGCGGCGCGCTGAAGGGCGACAGAATGCAGGTATCTGGCCTGCGTGATATCCCAAGCCCGTCAATCACAAACGTGCCCGCCGGGATTAAGTTCTTCGGCATGAAGGCACCGCATGAGGGTGCGCCGATTGAAATCACGCAGCCGAGCAGCTATCTGGCGATTTCAGAGCTGGTTGCCCGCGCGGTTGACGGGAAGCTGTTTGTCGAGGACAGCGTGAACTGGAACCAGCTCACCAGCGGTCTGCCGCAAACGGCGGAGGTGTCGGAGAATGCGAACGCGGTGGTGATCCAGTACCAGAATAAACCGTATGTTCGCCTGAACGGCGGGGACTGGGTGTTGTATCCGCAGTAACGCCTCTTAAAGAGTGATAAAGAAAAGGGAGCCAATGGCTCCCTTTTTTATTCCGCGCTGCGTAGCGAGATCTCGCCGCCAACCCAGGGCTTAATCACGCCATCCTGCTCCAGCAGTAATGCGCCCTGCGCGTCAATTCCGCGAGAAATCCCGTAGATTTCCTTTTCACCAATCAGCAGCTTAACCGGGCGATTGATAAAGTTGTCCAGCTTCTCCCAGCGCGACAGGAACGGTGCCAGACCCTCTTGTTCGAACAGCGTCAGGGAGCTGCGCAGCTCTTTGATCATCCGCACGGCAAGGGTATTACGATCGATAGTGATCCCCGCTTCCTGAAGGTTGGTCCAGGCCTGGTTAACCACGTCCGCCTGCACGTTACGCATTACCATGTTCACGCCTGCGCCAATCACAATCTGCGCGGCATCGCCAGTTTTTCCCGTCAGTTCGACCAGGATCCCCGCAAGCTTGCGATCCTGTAGGTAGAGATCGTTCGGCCATTTAACGCGAACCTTATCCGCGCCCAGATCGTGCAGGACCTCCGCCATCACAATCCCGATCACCAGGCTTAAACCGATAGCGGCAGCCGGCCCCTGCTCAAGACGCCAGTACATAGAGAGGTACAGGTTGGCGCCAAAGGGTGAGAACCACTTGCGCCCGCGACGACCGCGACCGGCCTGCTGATATTCCGCCACGCAGGCATCGCCCGATTTCAGTTCGCCGAGACGATCCAGCAGATACTGGTTGGTCGAATCGATAACCGGCAGGACAGCCACGTTCCCGTGCTCAATCTGACTGCGGATCAGCTCTTCGCTGAGGAGCTGGATTGGCTCCGGCAGACTGTAACCTTTGCCAGGCACGGTAAAGACATCCACACCCCAGTCGCGGAGCGTCTGGATGTGCTTGTTAATGGCGGCGCGGCTCATTCCCAGCTGCTCGCCGAGCTGCTCACCGGAATGAAACTCACCGTCGGCCAGAATGCCGATCAGGGTTAAGGGGATAGTGTTATCCTTCACGCAATGGCCTCCACGGCATTCACTTCGCCCGAACGACCAATGAAGCGAACTTCCGGTTCGAGCCAGACGTTAAACTTCTCGCCCACACGCTGGCGTACATGATGTGCCAGCTGAACCACGTCGCTGCCGGTCGCATTGCCCTGGTTAACCAGAACCAGCGCCTGCTGACGATGAACGGCAGCACCACCGACGGTAACGCCCTTCAAATCGCAGCGATCGATAAGCCAGCCCGCAGCCAGCTTTACGCTGCCATCGGCCTGAGGATAGTGCGGCGCCATCGGCCAGGCTTCAATAAACGCTTTCGCCGTTTCGCCACCGATCACCGGGTTTTTAAAGAAACTACCGGCATTTCCGTTCACTTTCGGGTCGGGCAGTTTGGTCATGCGCATGTGGCATACGGCGTCAAACACCTCTTTCGGGGTGACCGTGGCCGGATCGAGGCGGGTCAAATCGCCGTAAGTGAGCACCGGATCCCAGGCTTTCGCCAGGCGCAGGCCGACGGCAACAATCACGTAGCGATCCTGGTATTCATGTTTGAAAATGCTGTCGCGATAGCCAAAACGACACTGTTCGGCACTCAGACGCAGCGCCTGGCCGGTTGCCAGCTCGATGCAGTCGACATATTCACAAACATGTTTAAGTTCAATGCCATAGGCACCGATATTCTGAATAGGTGACGATCCGGCGCAGCCCGGGATCAGCGCAAGGTTTTCCAGCCCAGGCATCCCCTTTTCAAGCGTGTACTGCACGAGCCGGTGCCAGTTTTCTCCCGCCCCCACGTGCAGATGCCAGCTGTCGTCGGCTTCTTTAACGTTAATTCCCATGATGCGATTAACGATCACGGTTCCCGCAAAATCTTCGAGAAACAGGACATTACTTCCTTCGCCCAGAATCAGTACAGGTTCACCGTTTTCTGTTGCGTTTTGCCATGCATCCAGCAGTTGCTGGGCATTTTCGGCACGTACAATTTCATTCGCATTACGCTGAATACCAAAGGTATTCCAGGGCTTAAGGGAGTGGTTCATAGAGGCTATCCTGATGCAAAAACCGGGATAGTTTACCGTATATACAGTGGGATGGGTGATTAGTTTACGGGGGATTATATTTTGTAGGCCGGAAAACCGGCTGTATGTGTTGCGCTGACCAAAGCAAAAAACCCCGTACCTTACGGTACGGGGTTTTTCTTGATTGATGCCTGGCAGTTCCCTACTCTCACATGGGGA
>NZ_JBPTTK010000012.1:0-132671 GCF_053290175.1 Enterobacter sp. 186315
ACGCCACCTGCATTACCTCGGGCGACAAAATCCAGCTGATCTGCGGGGCCAGCTCCATCACGGTCGAAAGCAGCGGGAAAATAAAGATCGCGGGTACGGAGTTGGATTTTAGTGCCAGCGGACCGGCCAACATCAAAGGCAAAAACGTTTATATCAACTAAGTAACTTAAATTAATAATTCATCATGGATGATACCTATGGCTTACAACTCTGCTCTGACAAATCTTCGCTATGATCTGAACAACTACATTGTAGAATTACGTCGAATATCAAATCTTGCAGCGACTTTCTTGATGAAAAGCGATATTACCAAAATGCAGTATTTGAATGATATAGAGAATGATATTTTTGATTATGAAACAAGATTTAATAATGAGCGCAATCCTTATATCCAAAGAGAAATCGTTTTTGAACTTAAAAGAGAAGTCGAATTAGCCAATAAAGAATATAAAATATTAAGAACGAATGATCATGTAACTTATTACGTCACCGATATATTTGAAGATCAGGGCGTTATAAAATACAGCAAGATTGCAGGGGGTGTTGTTGCTGGCACTTTAGAGTTATTTGCTGCACATTACTTTTATAAAATAAGCAGCACATTAAATATTAGACGTTTTCGAGGAGTGGCGATTGTTTTTGTAGCCTATGGAGCAAACAATATTTATGAAGCGATGACACCTGTAATATTTGAACACTCCTCACCAGGGGCTGTAAGAATATTTTATCGAGAAATTGCAGAGGTTTTTGGGTTCGATAAAGATCAAGGAGACTATGCTTACAGCTTTGGTGAATTATCTTTATCAATATATGCAGGAATTCGTAAGCCAATTGTAACACAACACTCAAAAAGACTCGCCGACAAACTTATCGGTGAGACTCCTGGGACAGGCAGACTTTTCAGAAACATACATTCCGATTACATCCCATCTTGGGATAATAAAAGCACCATAATGAGATTATGGTTCTTGGGTTACACAGGCTATAAAGCAAAACTGCTCTTTTGGGATGAAAAGTATAAATTTGAGAATAAATATAATTAGAACATAATTCTAATAGCTAACTTTATTAATTTTAGCTGATTGATAAAAGTTAGCTTGTAGCTTTTTGCTGTTGCAAAAACTTCCCAAAATGCAAACAAAGCAAACGATGCCGCCATAAATAAATTACCATGAGCATTAAAGAAAAAAGACAGGATCAGAAAAAATAATGCTACTGACAAAAACAACTTTAGAGGGGAAAAAGACTCTTTTGCTTGTTTATATATCACATCCTGTAGAGCGAAATCTTTTGTCAGTTTTGGATGGAATGTTCTTTTAACATCATTATAATCTTCTCTAAAACTAAAAAGTTCTTTTTTTGTGAATCCATTTGTTTTAATTTTGTTTCTGATCTTCATTTTTGATGGTTTCACCTGAATACCTCTAATTATATAGATCCTGTGGGCAGGAAAGATACATTAACAGAAATCAGATATCAATATTGTGACTGGGAATTTTTTGGGTTAAATAATTATTCACAAAAGAAATAAGTTAAAGAGTTACAGTTTAAAAATGAATAGGTTTTATAAGATGGAGCTATAATTAATTCAATGACAGCTTATATAAAATAAAATCTTCTCATCTACTGTATACATAATTGAGAAAAAGAGTTTCTGTACGATTCGCGTATGTTCCTAAGAATTGTCGTTTCTTTGACGGTTCTGAATCAGGGAATGCCAGCACATTCCCCATACTAAACATCTTCCCGCCGACTACTTCTCTCGCCCGCCAAGGAAGAAAATCCCCAACGGAATAGCCAGCAGTACGGTAAACACCAGGCTGTAAACGAAGATCATCGCGGATTGCAGCACGTACATGCTGGTGGTCCACTGTGAAAGCGGAATGTTGTACTGTTCGATAACGCCGACAATGGTTGCTCGCCCGACGCATGCGGCGGCAATCATAAACACAACGAACAGAGCTAGTAAAAACTTCCGCCCTTCAGGTGTTTTCAGTTTTGCGCGAACCATATCTCTTCCTTTACAGATAAATAACATTATTAAGCGCTAACACTAACACGATCTGCCCTGCGACTCCACACCAGCATTTTCAACCATAATTACTCCTAAAACGCAGTTCATTAAACTGATTGAAATGAAAATGTAAGTAAATCACTCCAATCATTCACGAGCGCTATGCTAATCTGCGCAGGAACGTTTTGACATAAAGGAATGACAGTGAAAAACGCACCTAAATTTGCAATTGCCCTGATTGCCGCAGCCTGCATGAGCGCCAGCGCTTTCGCCAGCGACACCCCAAAAGAGCAGCCTCTGGAAAAAGTGGCGCCTTATCCGCAAACGGAAAAAGGGATGAAGCGTCAGGTAATTCAGTTACCCGTTCAGCAGGATGAAGCGAATTTCAAAGTTGAGCTGTTAATTGGCCAGACGCTGGAAGTCGATTGCAACCAGCATCGCCTGGGCGGCCAGCTTGAAAGCAAAACGCTGGAAGGCTGGGGTTATGACTACTACGTCTTCGATAAAGTGACCTCTCCGGTCTCCACCATGATGGCGTGCCCGGACGGCAAGAAAGAGAAAAAGTTTGTGACCGCGTATCTGGGCGATAACAGCCTGTTACGCTACAACAGCAAGCTGCCGATTGTGGTGTATACGCCGGAAAACATCGACGTGAAGTATCGCGTGTGGAAGGCAGACGAGAACGTTGAACAAGCGGCAGTACGTTAAAAACAGCAGGACACTACAACCCTCTCCCACCGGAAGAGGGGGGAAACACGAAAAACGGTAACGTCTGTTACCGTTTTGCTTTTACCTTACAGCGCGATATCTGCGACCGGTTTGTTTTCCGGCTGCGGCTTCAGCTCTGCCTCAGGTGCTTTTTCAGCGGCCTGCGGTTTGTTGTATTGCAGTTGCAGAACGCGGCTGGTGTATTCCAGCTCCTGTTCGGTCGCCGCAACGTTGCCGTTCAGCTTCGTACCGTAAGATGGAATGATGGTTTTCAGCTTCGCCTGCCATTCCGGGCTGGCGACCTTATCTTTAAACACTTTTTCCATCAGGTGCAGCATGATAGGTGCCGCCGTGGATGCACCCGGAGAAGCCCCCAGCAGCGCAGCAATGGTGCCTTCTTTATCACTCACCACTTCCGTACCCAGGCGCAGTACCCCGCCCTCTTTCGGATCGCGTTTGATGATCTGCACGCGCTGTCCGGCCTGCCACAGACGCCAGTCTTCTTTCTTCGCCTGCGGATAGTACTCTTTCAGCGCTTCAAAACGATCGTCATCGGAGAGCATCACCTGGCTAATCAGGTATTTCACCAGATCGAAGTTATCCAGCCCAACGTCCATCATCGGCTTCACGTTTGACGTGGTGGTTGCGCTCAGCAGATCCCACAGGGAGCCGTTTTTCAGGAACTTGGTAGAGAAGGTTGCGAACGGCCCGAACAGCACCACGCGCTTACCGTCAAGCATACGGGTGTCGATGTGCGGAACCGACATTGGCGGTGCGCCAACGGAGGCCTGGCCGTACACTTTTGCCAGATGGCGATTCACCACTTCCGGGTTCTCGGAAACCAGGAACTGGCCGCCCACCGGGAAGCCCGCGTAGTCATCCGCTTCCGGAATGCCGGACTCCTGTAACAGCTTCAGCGCCGCGCCGCCCGCGCCGATGAACACGAACTTCGCTTTGATGACGTGCTCTGCGTCGTTGTTTTTCAGATCGGCAACGGTCACGCTCCAGCTGTTGTCCGCGTTGCGCTTAAAGCCGCGCACTTCGGTGCTCAGTTGCAGGTTGAAGTTCTCTTTCTTCTTCAGCGCGCCCACCAGCTGACGGGTGATTTCACCGTAGTTTACGTCGGTGCCGATTTCGGTGCGGGTCGCAGCCACCTTCTGGTTCGGGTCACGCCCTTCCATTACCAGCGGCGCCCACTCTTTGATCTGCGCATGATCTTCTGAATATTTCATGCCGCGGAACAGGGTGCTCTGCTGTAACGCAGCGTAACGCGCGCGCAGGAAGTTAACGTTTTGATCGCCCCACACAAAGCTCATGTGCGGCACGGTATTAATGAAGGAGTGCGGATCGTGCATCACGCCGCTGTTGACCTGGTGTGACCAGAACTGACGGGAGATCTGGAAGGCCTCGTTGATCTCTACCGCCTTCTCGATACTAATGGAACCGTCCTTTTTCTGCGGCGTATAGTTCAGTTCCATAAGTGCCGAATGCCCTGTTCCGGCATTGTTCCAGCCGTTTGAGCTTTCCTGCGCCACACCGTCCAGACGCTCGACCATGGTCATCGACCAGTCCGGCTGTAGCTCTTGCAGATAGGTTCCCAGCGTGGCGCTCATGATGCCGCCACCAATTAAAAGGACGTCCGTTTCCTGCTCTTTGGGTGCATCTGCCTGCGCCGCCGTTGAGACAGCGTTCAGCCCCACCACCAGAGAAAAGAGCATGGCAGTCATTTTTTTCATAATTAATGCCTTAGGTTATTTGTGCTTTATACGTGGAAAATGCAGGTGAAAAAAACTGCGGGGGAACGGTAGCAACTTTTAAATATTGTTTAAAGGTTACGAAATTATTGTAATTGTGAAATTTAATGATGGATTGTTTGTATGGGATTAGCGTCACGACTGGCAAAGCCAGGCAATAGTGGCTACTATGCTGCACTTTGTGATCGCGCGCACGGAAGCCTGCCCTAACCAGCGAACTGTTATGTCATTACCACACTCTTCTCTACCCCATGAAGGCCACGTCGCCACGGTCTTACGCTCGCCGAAACAGCTGATGCGCGAAACCCTGGCGGGCGTGATTACCGCGCTGGCGCTGATCCCCGAAGTGATCTCCTTTTCCGTGGTGGCGGGCGTTGACCCGAAAGTCAGCCTGATCGCCTCCGTGGTGCTGTGCCTGGTGCTGTCCGTGCTGGGCGGTCGTCCGGCGATGGTGACCGCAGCGGCGGGTTCGGTGGCTCTGGTGATTGGCCCGATGGTGCATCAGCACGGTGTACAGTACATTCTGCCCGCCGTGATTATGGCGGGTATTATTCAAATTCTCTTCGGCGTGCTCGGCATGGCCCGGCTGATGCGGTTTATCCCGCAGTCGGTGATGACCGGTTTTGTTAACGCCCTCGGCATACTGATTTTCTTCGCCCAGGTGCCCCACTTCTGGAGCAAAAGCCCGCTGATTGTCGGGCTGTTCGTGCTGACGCTGCTGATCGTCCTGGGGGTGCCGCGCGTGATTAAGAGCATTCCCTCGCCGCTGATTGCCATCGTGCTGCTTACCCTGTTCACCGTCACCAGCGGGCAGATCCTGCCGACCGTGGGCGATGAAGGCTCCATGAGCGGCGGCCTGCCCGGCTTTACGCAGCTGCTGGTGCCGCTTAACTGGCAGACGCTAAGCATTATCTGGCCGTGCGCGTTAAGTATTGCCTTCGTTGGCCTGCTGGAATCGCTGCTGACGGCGAAGCTGGTGGATGAGCTCACCGTCACCCCGTCAAGCAAGCGCCGGGAGAGCATCGGCCTGGGCGTGGGTAACATCATGGCCGGGTTCTATGGCGGGATCGCGGGCTGCGCGATGATCGGGCAAACCATCGTCAACGTTGAGATGGGCAAAGGCCGCAGCCGCATTTCGACTATAGCTGCGGGCCTGGTCCTGCTGGTGCTGGTCACCGCGCTCAGCGAGGTGATGGCAAAAATCCCGATGGCGGTACTGGCCGGGATCATGGCGATTGTGGCCGTGAAAACCTTTAGCTGGCACAGCATTCAGCCTGCTACGCTGAAAACGGCTCCCATCGCAGAAACGGTGGTGATGCTGGTGACCGTGGCAGCAACGGTGTATACGGGCAACCTGGCGATTGGCGTGCTCGGCGGCATTATCGTGATGGTGCTCGTGCCCGCGCGTCTGAAGCGCAGGCATGAACTTACATCAGAAAAATCGTCGCCAGCCCAAGAAAAATAAAGAAGCCGCCGGTATCGGTGATGGCGGTGATCATGACGCTCGACCCCACCGCGGGGTCGCGCCCCAGCTTGGTCATGGTCAGCGGGATAATCACTCCCATCATCGAGGCCACGAGCAGATTCAGCACCATTGCCAGCATCATGACGCCGCCCAGGGCCATATCGTCATAAAGCCACCAGGTAATGCCGCCCATAATCCCGCCCCACACCAGACCGTTAATCAGCGCCACCCCCATCTCTCTTAGAATGAGAAACGTGAAGTTGCCCGGCTGAATATTCTCCAGCGCCAGCGCGCGCACGATCATGGTGATGGTCTGGTTACCGGTGTTGCCGCCGATCCCCGCCACTATGGGCATCAGGGAGGCCAGCGCCACCAGCTGGGAAATGGTGTGTTCAAAGCCGTCGATTACGCGGGAGGCGATAAACGCGGTGCAGAGGTTAATGGCGAGCCACGCCCAGCGGGTTTTCACCGCCTTGCCGACCGAGGCATGAACGTCATCTTCGGCGCTGATCCCGCCTAACGCACGCAGGTCGTTGTCGGTCTCTTCGTAAACCACGTCAACGATCTCATCGATGGTCAGACGCCCCATCAGCTTACCGACAGAATCCACCACCGCCGCGCTGACGAGGTCGTCACGTTCGAAGGTACGCGCCGCTTTTTCCGCGTCATCTTCCGGCGAGAAGACCATCGGCTCGGTTTCCATCACCTCGCTCACCTTTTTTTGGGTGCTGTTGAGCAGGATGGTTTTCAGCTCAAGCTCGCCGAGCAGGGTTTTGTCTCTGGAAGTGACGAACAGTTTATCGGTGTTGTCCGGCATACTGCCCAGACGGCGAAGATAGCGCTGCACGGTGCCGAGCGTCACGTCCGGGCGCACCATGATCACGCCAAATTCCATAATCGCGCCGACGCTATTTTTGTCGTAGTGCATCACCTGACGCACGCGGGCGCGCTCCTCGGCCGGCATCGAGGCCAGCAGGCGTCCGGTCAGGTTTCGCGGCAGGTGCTGAACAAGGTAAATCTGCTCGTCGATATCCAGCGTTTGCACGGCGTCCAGAATGTCCCGGTCGCTCATCTCGTCGATCAGATCGTCCCAGACGTTTTCCGATGCCTCCAGCAGAACCTGCCCGCGCTCGTGGTCTTGTACCAGCCGCCACAGGGCATGGCGTTCTTCCGAGGGGAGCGCTTCGAGGGTATCCGCGAGATCCGGCGGGGGAAGATGGGCAACCAGCGCACCTACCTCAGCAATATCGTCGGCTAACGTGCCGACATCATATTGCTCAGCCAGGGTCAGCTTGCCCAGAAGCGTCGAGGTGACCGCTTTATCGGTCGTGAGGAGCCAGATGAGCCGCGCACGCTCCTGGTCACGCTGCCTTGCGCTGTTTTTCTTTAATACCGACATTAATCATAAATCCGTGGAATTAGTTGGCTTTAAGCATAGCGCGGGGATATGTAAATAAGAATAAACAACGGGGCGGGATGGATAAAAAAGCGGCATATTGTGCAATATCCTTGTGCCCGGCGGCGCTACGCTTGCACGGGCCTACAATTTTGTAGGCCGGGTAAGGCGAAGCCGCCACCCGGCACATTGGCATTACGCCGTGCGCGCCACCGCGTCACGGGACGCCGCATCGCGCTCGTCCCCGGTTAGCTCGCTCAGCCTGCCGTCGCGCATCTCCAGCAGACGGTCGGCATGAATGAAGTAGTGATCGTCATGGCTGATAGCAAAAATGGTCTTGCCCATCTCCTGCATCAGCGGCAGCAGCACCTGATAAAACTCGCGGCGGAAATGCGGATCCTGATCCGCCGCCCACTCGTCGAGCAGAATGATGTCGCGCTCTTCCGCCAGCGCCAGCAGCAGCGCCACGCGCTTTTTCTGCCCTTTCGAGAGCTTCAGGTTGAGGATCTTGCCATCCTTCAGCTCCAGCTTGTGCGACATCTGCAAATGCGCCAGCCACTTCTCCACCAGCGCCGGGTCGGCCTGTTTGCCCTCCGGCCCCAGCAGCTGGTCGAACAGCCAGACGTCCGTAAATACCGCCGAGAACAGCTTGCGATAGTCTTCCGGTTTTTCCGCGCTGAGCGCCTTACCGTCCAGCAGGATCTCGCCGGACTGCGGCTGATACAGGCCGGTCAGCAGCATCGCCAGCGTCGATTTTCCGCTGCCGTTGCCGCCAATCAGGAACAGCAGCTCGCCGCGATGGATCGTCAGGTTCACCGGCCCCACGGAGAACGCGTTGTCCTGATAGCGGAACGTCACGTTACGCAGCTCCAGCGTTTTCCAGTTCGGGAAGGCCTGCGGGCGCGGGAACGCCGCTTTAAACGGTGCGAGGTCGAATTTTTTGAGCTTGTTGAAGGCCACCTGGGCGCTCAGCAGGGTAGGCAGCGCGCCGACCGCGGAGAGCAGCGGCGTGCGCAGGAACAGCAGCGTCAGCGAGTAGGTTGCCGCCACGTTGGTGTCGGCCCAGCCGAGGCTGTTTGCCATCCAGAATACCAGGCCAATCGCGCCCAGCATCATAATGTTCGACCAGTTCACCGCGCTCAGGTGGAAGGTGTCGGCGCGGATAATATGGTGGCGATACTCGCGGGCGTCCGGAATGTAGAGGTTGTTAAAAATGTGCTCGGCGCGTTCGCGGTTCAGCGTCAGCTCTTTGCGCCCTTCCAGCACCGTCTGATAGTCGTTATAGAGCTTATCTTCGGTTTCGCGCAGCACCGCCATGTGCTTGTAAACGCGTGATACCAGCAGGAACCCGCCCCAGATGGTAATCACGATCCACAGCGCCGTTACCGCCAGCATTTTGGTGGAGAGCCAGGCGAGATAGGCCGCCGAGCCAAAGGTCAGAATAATGCCCTGCACCAGTTCCGGCAGGCGCACAAAGGCGATGGTAATTGCCCGGACGTCGCTGGTCAGCCCGGCCAGCAGCGAGGCGCTCCCCAGCTGTTCAACGCGCTCCACCTGGGTGTCGAGGATCCGCTTGATGAATTCGCTGCGCAGGCGATAAACGAAGTGGTGTCCAAGCATGGTTAGCGCCAGCTGCGAGCCAAGCGTGACCGCCATTAACAGCAGCAGCAGGCCGAGAAACTCCGGCAGCACCGATAGCGAGGTGTCGACCATCTCGATCAAACGCACGTTGATAAACGCGATCAGGCCAATGCCCAGCGCGGCGCTGGCAAGGCTTAACGCCATGACGGCAATAAAGGGCCAGCGGTACTGACGCCAGACGAGAAGAAGTAGCTGCATGAAAAGCAATCCAGGCAATAAAAATCAGCCAGCAGTTTAAACTGCCTTTCGCTCACATCAAGAATAATTCTTATTTTTATTCGCTATACGATGCATGGCGGAACGTCAGGTTATAGCGAAATTCCTGCGTCTGCGGATGAAACCCCGGTTTCAGGGGCTGGATGCCGTGGTAGTAGAGGCGTGATTCACCGCCCCACACCACCACGTCACCGTGCTCCAGGAGCAGGCGTTTAAGCGGATCGTTACGGCGTAATCCGCCAAACTGAAAGACGGCGGGCAGCCCTAACGAGATAGAGACAATGGGCGCACGCAGATCCGGCTCGTCCTTATCCTGATGCAGCGACAGCTTCGCGCCCACGGCGTAGCGGTTTATCAGGCAGGCGTCCGGGGTAAAATCAGGATACCCTGCCGCCACGGCAGCCTCGTGGCACAGAGTCTGAAACGCGTCGGGCATCGGCGGCCACGGGCTGTCGGTGATTGGGTCGCGTGTGGCATACAGATAGCCGCGCGCGTTGGTGGCCCAGCCCAGATTGCCGCAGTTGGTCATCGCCACCGACATGGTGTAGCCGCCCGGCGTGACCATATGGCGAAACGGGGAGCGTGCCGCCACGTCAGCGATGCCAGCCAGCAGCGCGTCGGCGCGGGCCAGCGCGAAGCGGCGCAAAATGGTCGCGCCCGGCCCCAGCGGCTCCTGCCAGGGTTCAGCCTCAGCAAACAGATCGAGCATTACACCTCCTCGGTTTTCGTTTCACGTTTGAGCAACAGCGATTTACGTCCTGTCCCCCAGCGGTAGCCGGACAGCCCGCCGTCGTGGCGCACCACGCGGTGACACGGGATCACGATAGCAAGCTTATTGGCCGCGCAGGCGCCCGCCACGGCGCGCACGGCATTCGGTTTACCGATGGCGTTCGCCACCTGCTGGTAGCTCGCGGTTTCACCGCGGGGGATGGCCCGCAGCGCCTGCCAGACCTGCTGCTGGAAAGCCGTACCGCGAATATCCAGCGGCAGAGCCAGCGGTACATCGTTGTCTTCAATGGCGTTGATCACCTGGCGCACGCGCAGGGAAAACCCCCCGTCCACCGGTTCCGGACGCGCCTGCGGAAACATAGAGAGCAGCTCATCGGCAAGCGCCCGATCGTCATCGCCCAGCAGGATCGCGCAGATCCCCCGCTCGCTCTCTGCCACCAGACAGCGGCCTAACGAGCACTCCCCGATAGCGTAGTGAACCGGGGCGTCACCGTTGCGGTACTGTTTTGCGGTCATGCCCAGCGCCCGATCGGCTTTGCGGTAGAAGGTGCTGCTGTCCGGGAAACCGGCGGCCAGCACCGCATCGGTGATTTTATCTCCCTGAACCAGGGCATTGCGCAGACGACGCTCCCGCGCGGCCTGCTGCCAGGCTTTAGGCGTCATGCCGGTGACCGATTTAAACAGCCGATGAAAATGAAACGGGCTCATTGCCACCTGCTGCGCCAGCGCGTCGAGGGTTATCGGCGCTTCCTGCTCGAGCAGACGACAGGCTTTTTCGACCTTCTCACGCTTTTGCGCCTGCGGATCGGGCTTATCCGGCATGCAGCGCTTGCAGGGGCGAAAGCCGTCCTGCGCGGCGTGCTCAGCATCGGGATAGAAACGGACGTTTTTACGCAGCGCATGGCGCGCGCGGCAGGAGGGACGGCAAAAGATACCGGTCGTCTGCACGGCAAAGACAAACTGATTATCGGCGTGCGGATCGCGGGCAAGCACGGCCTGCCAGCGATCGTCATCGGTAGTGAAGGTTGGGTTTTTCATCATCGGCTCCTCTTACAAGCATACTTATACCTTGCCCGAGCGCCACTCAACAAAAACCCGCAACCTTGCTTTTTAATGTTGTTCGCTCACCAGGAAGCTCTGAAACTGCGGCGAGCTCCAGGTTTTAAACCCGTCGCCCTCTTTGGTGATCATGTAAACGGCAAGGCCCTCCTGACGCACCACTTCTTTGGCCTTTTCCGTGCCAAGCACCATCAGCCCGGTGTCCCAGGCATCGGCCTCCAGCGCGGTCGGGGCGATCACCGTCACGGAGACCAGGTTGTGTTCGATCGGACGGCCCGTCTGCGGATCGATCACGTGGGAGATGCGTTTACCGTCGAGTTCGTAATAGTTGCGGTAGCTACCGGAGGTGCTAATCCCGTGACCGTTGATATCCACCACCGCCTGCACCGCGTTTTGACGGTCGGTTGGCTTCTGGATCGCCACCCGCCACGGCTTGCCGCTGGCGTTCATGCCCCGGCTGACCAGCGCGCCGCCGACGGAAACCAGATAGCGCGGAATGCCCTCCTGAGCCATCAGCGCCGCCAGGTGATCGGCCGCATAGCCCTCACCCACCGTCGAGAGATCGACAAACAGATCCGGAATGTCCTTTTGCAGATACTGCTGACCGTACTGGTTGATGACCGTCAGGTGCTGTAATCCGGTACGCGCGCGGGCATCGTCAATCGCGGTTTGGTCGGGGGTTTGCACCGGCTCTTTGTTAGGGCCAAATCCCCACAAATTCACCAGCGGCCCGACGGTAACGTCCATCGCACCGTTGGTTTTATAGCCCACGCGAATGGATTCGGTCACGATATCAGCCATCGCCTCGCTGACCGGCCATAGCGAGGTGCTTTTGGACAGGTTAAAGCGCATCAGCGCGGAGTCATTTTTATAGGTTGAGAGCAGCTGATCGTCTGCATCCAGCTGTGACTGGATTTTGCCGCGAAGTTCATCGGCGCGGGCGCTGTCGATATTCATCACGCTAACGCGCCAGAAGGTGCCCATGGTTTTGCCTTCCAGAACCGTTGCCGCAGGCGCGTCAGGTTTCGCCACGGGGGTGGAAGAGTCACATGCTGTCAGGAAAAAAAGGCTAGCCAGAAAGCTGGCGCGTAAAAAAGTCATATCCATTTCATTATTATCCTCATGCCAGGGCGGCAAGAGTACACCAAAAAGACGGGTTTGTAAGATCCCAAAAAGTGACAAAAAAGGGGGCCGCATGGCCCCCTTAGCAATACTGACTGGCGATTAGAACTGGTAAACCAGACCCAGCGCTACGATGTCATCAGTACCGATACCTGCGTTTTTGGTGAAGGTGTTGTCATCCAGCAGGTTGATTTTGTAGTCCACGTAGGTAGACATGTTTTTGTTGAAGTAGTAAGTCGCGCCCACATCAACATATTTCAGCAGATCCTGGTCGCCGTAGCCTTCGATGTCCTTACCTTTAGACTGGAGGTAAGCCACGGAAGGACGCAGGCCGAAATCGAACTGGTACTGAGCAACCACTTCGAAGTTCTGCGCTTTGTTCGCGAATCCGTAAACGGCATCATCGTCGTCAGACTTGGAATCACCGAAACGGGTTGCGTTATAGGTCTGGGAGTACTGCGCTGCCAGATAGATGTTGTTCGCATCATATTTCAGGCCGCCAGAGTAGACTTCTGCGTTATCGCCGTTACCTTTCAGACCCGGGTTAGTAATCTGGCTTGCGTTCTGGTCAGCAGTACGCTTGGAAGAAGACATCGCACCACCGATGCTGAAGCCTTCACCCAGGTTATAGGTCAGAGATGCGCCGTAGCCGTCACCGTTCTGTTTCAGCGTGCTACGACCGGTGTCGTTTTCGCCGCTTACGCTGCCGTTTTTACCCTGGTATTGCAGAGCAAAGTTCAGGCCGTCAACCAGACCGAAGAAGTCCTGGTTACGGTAGGTCGCAACGCCGTTAGCGCGGGATTGCAGGAAGTTGTCAGAACCGTAGGTGTCACCGCCAAATTCTGGCAGTACGTCAGTCCATGAAGTTACGTCGTAGATCACGCCGTAGTTACGACCGTAGTCGAAAGAACCTGCGTCAGCGAATTTCAGACCCGCGAAGGCCACACGCGTCCATGACTGGTTGCTGCTGCTTTCGGTGTCGTTCGCCTGAACGTTGTATTCCCACTGGCCGTAGCCGGAAATCTGATCGTTAACCTGAGTTTCGCCTTTGAAGCCAAGACGAACGTAGGTCTGGTCGCCGTCAGCGCCGTCGTCATCGGAGAAATAGTGCAGACCGTCTACTTTGCCGTACAGATCTAATTTGTTGCCGTCTTTGTTATAAATTTCAGCCGCATTTGCTGCGCCCGCTACCAGCAGTGCTGGTACCAGGAGGGACAGTACTTTAACTTTCATGTTATTAACCCTCTGTTATATGCCTTTATATGCTTATTATTACCACTGCTTACCGGTTAACCCTCTTAACCAGTCGGCAATTTCATTCTCCTTAAAAATGCAGAATAATCCAATGCGAATATGATACGAAAACTTTGAAGATGTTTCATTTTGTAAATAAAGAGGAACTTTTACAAAGCACGTAAAGCTTAAAAATAGAGCACGGATAATCAAAAAATAATATAAAACAAACAAAATCAATAAGTTGAGCGAATAAACCTTACAGCACTGAATGACAAAACAAATTTCAGCGATCTCACTAAAATAATCCTCGCTATCATCATTAACTTTATTTATTACCGTCATTCAGCTTTGAATGTCTGTTTATCCCTTATTGAACCGGATGCAACGCATTCGGTTTTTTTTTACCTTTCTTTACGTAATTATGCTTTTTTTGTGCTACTGCCTGGAAATCATAACGACTATTAATTAAATTCCTCTGCAATCATCTTTCCGCCTTCAAAATTACTGCAAATCATAATTTCTTGTTAATTCGTGCTATTCCTCGGGTACAACTGGCCTTTAATTGTACAATCAGCGTCAGGATGTACATCTTTAACGCAACGGTACAAATCGATATCGCGGCGGGAAAAAGTGACTCATTCACAGGCTCGGCGCTGGAAATTCGGTTATTACCCTTTATACTGCCCTATCGTCCTTATAGTGCGGCCACAATGGGTTAACATATCAATGAGTCAGTCAGAAACTTCCGCTCCGAGTAAATTTTCCCTTCTGCCCGGGAGCATCACCCGTTTCTTTCTTTTATTGATAGTCGTGCTGCTGGTCACGATGGGCGTGATGGTGCAAAGCGCGGTCAACGCCTGGCTCAAGGATAAAAGCTACCAGATTGTCGATATCACCCATGCGGTGCATAAGCGCATTGATACCTGGCGCTATGCGACCTGGCAAATCTACGACAATATCGCCGCCGCGCCGTCGACCTCCTCGGGCGAAGGATTACAAGAAACGCGCCTGAAGCAGGACGTTTACTACCTGGAAAAGCCGCAGCGTAAAACCGAAGCGCTCATTTTCGGCTCGCACGACAGCGCCACGCTTGAAATGACCCAGCGGATCTCATCGTATCTGGATACCCTCTGGGGCGCCGAAACCGTGCCCTGGTCGATGTACTATCTGAACGGTCAGGACAACAGCATGATCCTGATCTCCACTCTGCCGCTGAAAGATCTCTCCTCCGGTTTTAAAGAGACCACCGTGGGCAGCATCGTGGATTCCCGTCGTGCCGAAATGTTGCAGCAGGCCAACGCGCTGGATGAGCGCGAAAGTTTCTCCGCCCTGCGTCGCCTGGCCTGGCAAAACGGCCACTACTTCACTCTGCGTACCACCTTTAATCAGCCAGGACATCTGGCAACTGTGGTGGCCTTCGATCTGCCTATCAACGACCTTATCCCGCCCGATATGGCGCTGGACAGCTTCCGCCTGGATCCGGACAACAGCACGCAAAACATGCGTAACCCGTCCGATAAAGAGGGCGCCGAAAGCGTGGCGATCTCCTTCAACGGGGCGAAGATTGAAATTGCCTCCGCACTGAACTCCACCGGGATGCGCCTGGTGTGGCAGGTGCCTTTTGGTACGCTGCTGCTCGACACGCTGCAAAACATCCTGCTGCCGCTTTTGCTTAACATTGGTCTGCTGGCGCTGGCGCTGTTCGGCTACAGCACCTTCCGCTTCCAGCCTGGGCGCCCGAGTGAAACGTCATCCGTGTCCGCCGGCACCAGCAACGAGCTGCGCGTCCTGCGCGCCTTAAATGAAGAGATTATTTCCGTTCTGCCGCTGGGCGTGCTGGTTCACGACCAGGAGGCGAACCGCACGGTGATGAGCAACAAGATTGCCGATCACCTGCTGCCGCACCTGAACCTGCAAAACATCACCAGCATGGCGGATCAGCACCAGGGGGTGATTCAGGCGACCATCAACAACGAGCTGTACGAAATCCGACAGTTCCGCAGCCAGGTGGCCTCCCGCACGCAAATCTTTGTTATTCGCGATCAGGATCGCGAGGTGCTGGTAAACAAAAAGCTCAAACAGGCTCAGCGGCTGTATGAGAAAAACCAGCAGGGCCGCGCCGCCTTTATGCAGAACATCGGCGAGGCGTTTAAGCAGCCGTTGAAATCCCTGGCAAGCCAGGCCGCGGCCATCAGCACGCCGGAAAGCCATCAGCTGGCCAGCAGGGCCGATACGCTGGTGCGTCTGGTAGATGAAATTCAGCTGGCGAATATGCTGGAAAATGACACCTGGAAAGGCGGCTCTACCCTCTTCTCCACTCAGGATTTGATCGACGAAGTGGTGCCTGAAGTGCTGCCGGTGATCAAACGCAAAGGGCTTCAGCTGCTGATCAACAACCGCTTACCCGCTAACGACGAACGCCACGGCGACCGTGAAGCGCTGCGCCGCATCCTGCTGATGCTGATCCAGTATTCCGTCACCACCACGCAGATTGGCAAAGTGACACTTGAAGTCAGCACCGATGAATCCGGGGACGATCGCCTGACGTTCCGCATTCTGGATACCGGTGAAGGGGTCACAACCAGCGAAATCGATAATCTGCACTTCCCGTTCCTGAACGACACGCAGGGCGATCATTACGGTAAAGCCAACGCCCTCACCTTCTGGCTCTGCGATCAGCTGGCGCGCAAGCTCGGCGGCCACCTGAATATCAAAGCGCGCGACTCCCTCGGCACCCGCTATTCTCTGCACGTGAAAATGGCGGCTAATCCGCAGGAAGAAGATGAAGAGCGCCTGCTGGACGACGTGACGGTGATGGTGGATGTGACCTCAAACGAGATCCGTAATATCGTGGTGCGACAGTTAGAAAACTGGGGCGCGTCCTGCATCACCCCGGATGAAAGGCTGACGAGTCAAGAATTTGATCTCTTTTTAACTGATAATCCGTCTAATCTTACTGCCTCGGGCTTGCTTTTAAGCGATGATGAGCCAGGCGTGCGAAAAATCGGCCCAGGCCAGGTGCGCGTCAACTTTAATATGAGCAACGCGATGCAGGAAGCTGTATTACAACTTATAGAAGAACAGCTGGCACAAGAAGAGATCCTGGAGTCCCCTCTGGGCGGTGACGAAAATGCCGAACTCCATGCCAGCGGCTACTATTCACTCTTTGTTGATACAGTACCAGATGATGTTAAGCGGTTGTATACTGAGTCCGCTGCGAAGGATTTCGCAGCGCTGGCGCAGACAGCACACCGGCTTAAAGGGGTGTTTGCCATGCTTAATCTGGTTCCCGGCAAGCAGTTATGTGGAACGCTGGAACATCTAATTCGTGAGAAAGATGCCTCTGGCATTGAAAAATACATCAGCGACATTGACGCTTACGTCAAGAGCTTGCTGTAGCAAGGTAGCCTTATACATGAACAATATGAACGTAATTATTGCCGATGACCATCCGATTGTACTGTTCGGTATTCGCAAATCACTTGAACAGATCGAGTGGGTGAATGTAGTCGGTGAATTTGAAGATTCCACAGCACTGATCAATAACCTTCCTAAACTTGATGCGCACGTGCTCATTACCGATCTCTCCATGCCGGGAGATAAATACGGTGATGGGATCACCCTCATCAAATACATTAAACGTCACTTCCCGGATATTTCGATTATCGTTCTGACCATGAACAACAACCCGGCCATTCTAAGCGCCGTGCTGGATCTGGATATCGAAGGGATCGTCCTGAAACAGGGCGCACCAACCGACCTGCCAAAAGCGCTGGCGGCCCTGCAAAAAGGCAAGAAGTTCACGCCAGAAAGCGTTTCCCGTCTGCTGGAGAAAATCAGCGCGGGCGGTTACGGCGACAAGCGTCTGTCTCCGAAAGAGAGTGAAGTGCTGCGTCTGTTTGCAGAAGGTTTCCTGGTAACGGAAATTGCCAAGAAGCTGAACCGCAGTATTAAAACCATCAGTAGCCAGAAGAAGTCAGCAATGATGAAACTGGGCGTGGATAACGATATCGCGCTGCTGAACTACCTCTCTTCCGTTACGCTGAGCGCGACGGACAAGGACTGATCTCAGACGGGTGTGCGGCCTGATGCCCTCACCCCGGCCCTCTCCCACAGGGAGAGGGTGATAACATAAAAGGCCCTTACGGGCCTTTTTTATACTCTCGTTTTCCTGACCCGCTCGGCATAGACCGACAGCGTCTGCTTCAGCACGTCCAGCGTCACCGGCTTCGACAGACAGCTGTCCATTCCCGACTCCAGACAGCGCTGCTTCTCTTCTGCCAGCGCGTTCGCCGTCACGCCCACCACCGGCAGCGTCAGCCCCAGCTGGCGAATACGCTGCGTCAGACGATAGCCGTCCATGTTTGGCATGTTCACGTCGCTCAGCACGATATCGATATGGTTTTTACTTAATACGTTCAGCGCGTCCACGCCGTCGTTGGCGGTTTTACACTGATAGCCCAGCGAACCGAGCTGGTCGGCCAGCAGCCGGCGGTTAATCGGATGGTCATCAACCACCAGAATCATCATATCGTCGTTCATCGACGCCAGTGAATCCGCCGAAGGCAGCGCCGAAGTGCCGCCGTTCTCTTCCAGCTCCACGCGATAAATCCGCGCCAGCAGCGCCATAATCTCATGCGGGGTGGCAACGCTGTGTACCCATTGCCCCGGAGCACGCTCCAGCGGGATCCCGATATGACGACGGCAGAAGGTCACCACGCCCCTTCCCGCCCACGGCTGCTCAAGTTCGCCGTCGGTGATCAGCACATCTTCCACGTCAGGCGTCTGCCCCTCGTAGCGCGACACGCGTATCCCACCGTTGCCGAGCAGAGACATGAGGAAATCATTCAGCGAGGCGTTATGCACCGCCAGCCAGCAGCGTTTATCGCTCAGCCCGTCGAGGGTGGACTTCGCCGGATACTGGGCCGAATAGAGCGGAATACGAATGGTGAACTGGCTTCCCATGCCGGGCTCGGTATCAACGGAAATATCCCCGTCCATCATGCTGATCAGCTTTTCACAGATCGCCAGACCCAGTCCGGTGCCCTGGAAGTTACGCTGGACGCCGGTACCCACCTGGAAGAACGGGTCAAACAGGCGCACCACCTCTTTCGCCGGGATCCCCACGCCCGTATCACGCACGCGAATGCTGAGGTAGTCCCCTGCCCGACAAACGTGCAGGACGATACAGCCGATATCGGTAAATTTGATGGCGTTACTCAGCAGGTTAGAAATGACCTGCTGCAAGCGCATCGGATCCCCGTGCAGCGTCAGCGGCACGTCAGGCTCAATGAAGCAGTACAGGCCCAGCTGTTTACGTACCACCAGCGGCAGATAGTTGGCGCTGATGTGGTTCATCACCTCACGCGGCGAGAACTCGCGCGGCTCGATTTTCAGCTGCTCGGACTCAATTTTGGAGAAATCGAGAATGTCGCTGATGATTTTCAGCAGCAGGCTCGACGAGTTATTCATGGCGGTAACCAGACGCTCAACGCCGTTCGGCAGCTCTTTAGTTTGCAGCAGGTCAAGGTTACCGATGATCCCGTACAGCGGCGTGCGCAGCTCGTGGCTGACGGTGGCAAGGAACATGGATTTCGACTGGCTGGCCTGCTCCGCCGCCTGCGCCATTTCCTGCAACGACTCTTCCATCTTCACGCGCGCGGAAACATCCACCAGCACGCAAATCGCCACGTTTTCGTTACGATAGCGGGAATGAACGAAGCTGATTTGCAGATTGGTATGGGTGCTGGTCAACACGTCAACGAAGTTAACCTGCTGACCGCAGATAATTTGCGTCAGCCGCTGCCGGTCTTCGTGCGTCAGCATGTTCAGATAGTTATGCGCCAGCTCGTTACTCAGAATATTGGTGCCGTCCTGGGTGCGCAAAATGCAGATCCCGACGGGCGCGGAGGCCACAATCTTGCGGTTAAACTGCTCGTGCTCTTCCAGGCGCTGGGCATCCACTTCCGCAGGAATAAAGATCCTTCGCTCGTACATGCGTGCCAGGGTAAACAGCGCAATGCCGACCAGCACGTTGAGAATAATGGCGTTCAGGATCAGGATGCGGATCCGCTCCAGCACGACGTCCACCGGCACCGAATAGACGATGCTCAGCGAGGACGGCGGTAGGCTTTTCTTCAGCACCAGCTCGCGGAAGCCGGAGGTATAGCCAAACCATGAGCGCTCCTGCATCCAGCGCGGATCTACTTTCAGGCGGTTTTCCGGCCCGGTGAGCGAAATCAGCGTATGCCCGTTTTCATCGAGAACGGTCACCCCCATCGGCAGGCTGCCCGGGGTGAAGAAGTTTTCCATGCGGATGGTTTGTTCGATGCCCAGCAGCGCTTGCAGGCGATTGCCCAGATAGACCGGCGTCAGGGCATAGAAATAACCCACGCCCATGCGCGGCCCCTGGCTTATCCAGAAGATATTGTTGCCGCGCTCGTCCTGCGGCGCGTTGCGGTACTTCACGATACGTTCGTGCAGGCTTTTCAGGGCATCGTCGCGCTCAACCGGGATATCCCGCAGGCCGAAGTCAGCCATGCACAGATTTTCACTGCCAATCAGGAACACGCGGTTGAGATCGTAGGCGGCAGAGAAATTATCGCGCCAGTAGCGCATAAACCAGGCGAGTGACTCCAGCGATCCGCGCCAGGTACTGCCCATTGCCGAACAGTCGGAATCGGGGAACAGCGGCTCGAAATCCGGCACTTCCGCCCTGTCGTTCCGACCGCGCGTGGCAAGCACCCCGTTTTCCGCCGTCAGACGGTTTTCCGCGATGTACTTCAGCTCTTTCATCACATCCGAGGTGCGCTGAATGTAGCGCTGGGCCTGATCGGAGCTGAGGTTAAACTCCTGGCGGATCTCAGACTCTTTCTGATGGAGCGCGTTGACGATGTAAAACACCGAAAACAGCGCCACCAGCAGCCAAAGCAGTAGCGCCAGCGCCCGAAAAAGATAGCGAGAAACTTTTAGCGTGGTACGAAAAGAAACGAGGTATTTCAAAGGGGCGAGGCTCCGCCGTCGGGGTCAAAAAGAATGAGGTTTAAGGTAGCGGTAAACGCGCCATGTCGCAACGTTCACTTGTCTGCAACTGAAAAAGAAAAGGGCCGGAATCCGGCCCTTTTTTGCGTCAGGAGACATTACTCGTCAGCGTCATCCGCTGCATCGTCGTCAGTGTCCGCTTCCGGCGCGATTTCATCATCGCCTTCCGCCACGCTGCCGTCGATAGAGTCAAGCTCTTCGTCGTCTACAGGTTCAGCCACGCGCTGCAAGCCCACCACGTTTTCATCTTCCGCAGTACGGATGAGGATCACGCCCTGGGTGTTACGGCCAACCACGCTGATCTCGGACACGCGCGTACGCACCAGCGTACCGGCATCGGTGATCATCATGATCTGGTCGGTATCGTCTACCTGCACCGCGCCCACAACGGAACCGTTGCGCTCGGTCACTTTGATAGAGATAACGCCCTGCGTTCCGCGGGACTTGGTCGGGTACTCGCTTTCTGCGGTACGTTTACCGTAACCGTTCTGCGTCACGGTAAGGATTGCACCCTCACCGCGCGGAACGATCAGGGAAACGACCGCGTCTTCGCCCGCCAGCTTGATACCGCGAACGCCGGTCGCCGTACGACCCATCGCACGTACCGCGTTCTCTTTGAAGCGCACCACTTTACCGGCCGCAGAGAACAGCATGACTTCATCAGTACCGGAAGTCAGGTCAACGCCAATCAGCTCGTCGCCTTCGTTCAGGTTCACCGCGATAATACCGGCAGAGCGTGGACGGCTGAACTCGGTCAGCGCGGTTTTCTTCACCGTACCGCTGGCGGTCGCCATGAAGACGTTCACGCCTTCTTCGTATTCGCGTACCGGCAGAATTGCGGTGATACGTTCGTTCGCTTCCAGCGGCAGCAGGTTAACGATTGGACGACCACGCGCGCCACGGCTCGCTTCCGGCAGCTGATAGACTTTCATCCAGTACAGACGACCACGGCTTGAGAAGCAGAGGATCGTGTCGTGGGTGTTCGCCACCAGCAGGCGGTCGATAAAGTCTTCTTCTTTAATACGTGCCGCCGATTTCCCTTTACCGCCACGACGCTGTGCTTCGTAGTCGGTCAACGGCTGATACTTCACATAGCCCTGGTGAGACAGGGTCACAACCACGTCTTCACGGTTGATCAGGTCTTCAATGTTGATATCAGAGGTGTTCGCGGTGATTTCGGTGCGACGCTCGTCGCCGAACTGATCGCGGACCAGCTCCAGCTCTTCACGAATCACTTCCATCAGGCGATCTGCGCTACCCAGGATATGCAGCAGCTCGGCAATCTGTTCCAGCAGCTCTTTGTACTCGTCGAGCAGTTTTTCGTGCTCAAGGCCGGTCAGTTTCTGCAAACGCAGATCCAGAATCGCCTGGGCCTGCTGTTCAGTCAGATAGTACTGACCGTCACGCACGCCGAACTCCGGCTCCAGCCACTCTGGACGCGCCGCGTCATCGCCAGCACGTTCCAGCATTGCCGCTACGTTACCCAGCGCCCAAGGCTGAGCGACCAATCCTGCTTTCGCTTCGGCCGGGGTCGGCGCGCGGCGGATGAGCTCAATGATTGGATCGATGTTAGCCAGCGCCACGGCCAGTGCTTCGAGGATATGGGCACGGTCGCGCGCTTTACGCAATTCAAAGATAGTACGGCGAGTCACCACTTCACGGCGGTGACGCACAAACGCGCTCAGGATCTCTTTCAGGTTCATGATCTTCGGCTGACCGTGGTGCAGCGCAACCATGTTGATACCGAAGGAGACCTGAAGCTGAGTCTGGGAGTACAGGTTGTTCAGCACAACCTCGCCCACCGCGTCGCGTTTGATTTCAATGACGATGCGCATCCCGTCTTTATCAGACTCGTCACGCAGCGCGCTGATACCTTCAACACGTTTTTCTTTAACCAGCTCGGCGATTTTTTCAATCAGACGGGCTTTGTTCACCTGATACGGGATCTCGTGAACAATGATGGTTTCACGGCCGGTTTTAGCGTCCGCTTCCACCTCCGCGCGGGCGCGGATATAAATTTTGCCGCGGCCCGTGCGGTACGCTTCTTCGATACCGCGACGACCGTTGATGATTGCCGCCGTCGGGAAGTCCGGGCCCGGGATGTGTTCCATCAGCCCTTCAATGCTGATGTCTTCATCGTCGATATAGGCCAGGCAGCCGTTGATCACTTCCGTGATGTTGTGCGGTGGAATGTTGGTGGCCATACCTACGGCGATACCGGACGAACCGTTCACCAGCAGGTTAGGGATTTTCGTTGGCATCACGTCAGGGATTTTTTCCGTGCCGTCATAGTTATCAACGAAATCAACCGTTTCTTTTTCCAGGTCGGCCATCAGTTCATGGGCAATTTTCGCCAGACGGATTTCCGTATAACGCATTGCCGCGGCGGAGTCGCCGTCGATAGAACCGAAGTTACCCTGACCATCTACCAGCATGTAGCGCAGCGAGAATGGCTGCGCCATACGGACGATGGTGTCGTACACCGCGGAATCACCATGTGGATGGTATTTACCGATTACGTCACCAACGACACGGGCAGATTTTTTATAGGCTTTATTCCAGTCATTGCCCAATACGTTCATGGCGTATAGTACGCGACGGTGTACCGGCTTCAGGCCATCGCGGACGTCCGGCAGCGCACGGCCAACAATGACCGACATCGCATAGTCCAGATAGGAGCTCTTCAGCTCTTCCTCGATGTTGACCGGTGTAATTTCTCTCGCAAGGTCGCTCATCTAACCGCTATCCCTCTACTGTATCCCGGATTCAAAGGTCGCAAATTATAACACAGCCGGAGGGTTATAAACCAATTTGGTTTATTATCCTGATATACTTTGACCGTCTTTAAATTACGGAGTAAACGCGTCCATGAATGCCGAAAAATCCCCGGTGGCTCACAACGTTGACCACGAAGAGATTGCCAAGTTTGAAGCGGTGGCGTCCCGCTGGTGGGATCTCGAAGGTGAGTTCAAACCCCTGCACCGCATTAATCCGCTGCGTCTGGGCTATATCGCGGAGCGTTCCGGCGGTCTGTTCGGTAAAAAGGTGCTCGACGTCGGCTGCGGCGGCGGCATCCTGGCGGAGAGCATGGCCCGCGAAGGCGCGACCGTGACGGGCCTGGACATGGGCTTTGAACCGCTACAGGTTGCACGGCTGCACGCGCTCGAATCCGGCGTACAGGTGGACTATGTTCAGGAAACCGTTGAAGAGCACGCGGCCAAACACGCCCATCAATACGATGTTGTCACCTGTATGGAGATGCTCGAACACGTCCCCGATCCGCAGTCCGTGGTCAACGCCTGTGCAAAACTGGTGAAACCGGGCGGTCAGGTCTTCTTCTCTACGATTAACCGCAACGGCAAAGCCTGGCTAATGGCGGTGGTAGGCGCGGAATACGTGCTGCGCATGGTGCCGAAAGGGACGCACGACGTGAAGAAATTCATTAAGCCTGCTGAATTACTGAGCTGGGTTGACCAGACGTGGCTTAAAGAGCAGCACATCACCGGCCTGCACTACAATCCGGTGCTGGACAAATTCAAGCTCGGACCGGGCGTGGATGTTAATTATATGTTGCACACAACCGCTAAAAACGACTAACGTCATCGAATAATCTTATAAAGGTTGCGCGACATCACGTTGCGCAATCCTGCCCTCCCGTTGAAGAAATCAGCACTCGATCAAATTTTGTATTTTTTTTCTGGAATATTGACATCTCTTCCAGGCCTTACAGCACGAGGACTTAGCCTTTTTCACCCTTTGACAACCTCAATTTAACGTCAAAATCAACCCTTGTGCTGAAATGAATCGATACTAGAATACTCACCATATAGCGTTTCTCTTATCGCAAACCCCCTATATGTAGTATTTATCCACAGAGTTAGTCACAAGACGGATCTGTGGATAAACGGGGGATATTTTTTATTTCACGGACAGGTAAAAACCCACATGAATCAGAGTCTGCTGGTGACAAAGCGCGACGGTACTACCGAGCGTATCAATCTGGACAAAATCCATCGAGTTCTCGACTGGGCAGCAGAAGGGCTGAATAACGTATCTATCTCTCAGGTTGAACTGCGTTCTCATATTCAGTTCTATGACGGCATCAAAACGTCTGATATCCACGAAACCATTATTAAAGCCGCGGCGGATTTGATCTCCCGCGACGCACCGGATTATCAGTACCTCGCCGCCCGTCTGGCCATTTTCCACCTGCGTAAAAAAGCCTACGGCCAGTTTGAGCCGCCGGCGCTGTACGACCACGTTGTCAAAATGGTGGAGTTAGGTAAGTACGACACGCATCTGCTGGAAGACTACACGGAAGAAGAGTTCAAGCAGATGGACGGGTTTATCGACCACTGGCGCGACATGAACTTCTCCTACGCGGCGGTGAAGCAGCTCGAAGGTAAATACCTGGTTCAGAACCGTGTCACCGGCGAAATCTACGAGAGCGCCCAGTTCCTGTATATTCTGGTGGCGGCCTGCCTGTTCTCTAACTATCCGCGTGAAACCCGTCTGAGCTACGTGAAGCGCTTCTACGACGCGGTTTCAACGTTCAAAATTTCTCTGCCTACGCCAATCATGTCTGGCGTGCGCACCCCAACCCGCCAGTTCAGCTCTTGCGTGCTGATCGAGTGCGGCGACAGCCTGGACTCCATCAACGCCACCTCCAGCGCCATTGTGAAATACGTGTCCCAGCGTGCTGGCATCGGTATCAACGCCGGTCGTATTCGTGCGCTGGGCAGCCCGATTCGCGGCGGTGAAGCGTTCCATACCGGCTGTATCCCGTTCTATAAACACTTCCAGACCGCAGTGAAATCCTGCTCTCAGGGCGGCGTGCGCGGTGGTGCAGCAACCCTGTTCTACCCGATGTGGCACCTGGAAGTGGAAAGCCTGCTGGTGCTGAAAAACAACCGTGGCGTGGAAGGCAACCGCGTTCGCCACATGGACTACGGCGTGCAGATCAACAAGCTGATGTACACCCGTCTGCTGAAAGGTGAAGAGATCACCCTGTTCAGCCCGTCCGACGTGCCGGGCCTGTACGACGCGTTCTTTGCCGATCAGGACGAGTTCGAGCGTCTGTACACCAAATACGAAAAAGACGACAGCATCCGCAAGCAGCGCGTGAAAGCCGTGGATCTGTTCTCTCTGATGATGCAGGAACGTGCCTCTACCGGCCGTATCTACATTCAGAACGTTGACCACTGCAACACCCACAGCCCGTTCGATCCGGTTGTGGCGCCGGTTCGCCAGTCCAACCTGTGCCTGGAAATCGCTCTGCCAACCAAACCGCTGGACGATGTGAACGACGAAAACGGCGAAATCGCGCTGTGTACGCTGTCCGCGTTCAACCTGGGCGCGATTAAGAGCCTGGACGAGCTGGAAGAGCTGGCGGTACTGGCCGTTCGCGCCCTCGACGCCCTGCTGGATTACCAGGATTACCCAATCCCGGCGGCCAAACGCGGTGCAATGGGCCGTCGTACCCTGGGTATTGGCGTGATCAACTTCGCCTACTGGCTGGCGAAAAACGGCAAGCGTTACTCCGACGGCAGCGCGAACAACCTGACTCACCAGACGTTCGAAGCGATTCAGTATTACCTGATGAAAGCCTCCAACGAGCTGGCGAAAGAGCAAGGCGCGTGCCCGTGGTTCAACGAAACCACCTACGCGAAAGGTATTCTGCCGATCGATACCTACAAAAAAGACCTGGACGGGATCGTCAGCGAGCCGCTGCACCTCGACTGGGAAGGGCTGCGCGAGTCCATCAAGACTCACGGCCTGCGTAACTCCACGCTCTCAGCCCTGATGCCGTCCGAGACCTCTTCGCAGATCTCTAACGCCACCAACGGTATCGAGCCACCGCGCGGCCACGTCAGCATTAAAGCGTCTAAAGACGGCGTGCTGCGTCAGGTTGTTCCGGACTACGAAACGCTGGGGAACAATTACGAACTGCTGTGGGAAATGCCGAACAACGACGGCTACCTGCAACTGGTAGGTATCATGCAGAAGTTTATCGACCAGTCGATCTCTGCCAATACCAACTACGATCCAACGCGCTTCCCGTCTGGCAAGGTGCCGATGCAGCAGCTGCTGAAAGACCTGCTCACCGCCTACAAGTTTGGCGTGAAAACCCTGTACTATCACAACACCCGTGATGGTGCGGAAGACGCGCAGGACGACATGGTTCCATCCATTCAGGACGATGGCTGCGAAAGCGGCGCATGTAAGATTTAATGTCAATGCCGGGTGGCGCTTCGCTTACCCGGCCTACGATTTTGTCGGCCCGGCCGACAAAATTTCTCACAGGACACACTCATGGCATATACCACCTTTTCACAGACGAAAAACGACCAGCTCAAAGAGCCGATGTTCTTCGGCCAGCCGGTCAACGTGGCACGCTACGATCAGCAAAAATATGACATCTTCGAAAAGCTGATTGAAAAGCAACTCTCCTTCTTCTGGCGCCCGGAAGAAGTGGACGTATCCCGCGACCGTATTGATTTCCAGGCGTTGCCGGATCACGAAAAGCATATCTTCTTAAGCAACCTGAAGTATCAGACGCTGCTGGACTCTATTCAGGGCCGCAGCCCGAACGTGGCGCTGCTGCCGCTGATCTCCATTCCGGAGCTGGAAACCTGGGTTGAAACCTGGGCGTTTTCTGAAACAATCCACTCGCGCTCATACACCCATATCATCCGCAACATCGTGAACGATCCAGCGGTGGTGTTTGACGATATCGTCACCAACGAGCAGATCCAGAAGCGCGCGGAAGGCATTGCCCACTACTACGACGAGCTGATCGAGATGACCAGCTACTGGCATCTGCTGGGCGAAGGCACCCACAACGTGAACGGCAGAACGATTACCGTTAACCTGCGCGCGCTGAAAAAACAGCTCTACCTGTGCCTGATGAGCGTCAACGCGCTGGAAGCTATCCGCTTCTACGTGAGCTTCGCCTGCTCCTTCGCCTTTGCCGAGCGCAAGCTGATGGAAGGCAACGCCAAAATCATCCGTCTGATCGCCCGTGACGAAGCCCTGCACCTGACCGGCACCCAGCACATGCTGAACCTGCTGCGCAGCGGCGCGGACGACCCGGAGATGGCGGAAATCGCCGAAGAGTGCAAGCAGGAGTGCTACGACCTGTTCGTGCTGGCAGCGCAGCAGGAGAAAGAGTGGGCAGACTACCTGTTCCGCGACGGCTCCATGATTGGCCTGAACAAAGACATTCTGTGCCAGTACGTTGAGTACATCACCAACATCCGTATGCAGGCTGTCGGCCTGGAGCTGCCGTTCCAGACCCGCTCCAACCCGATCCCGTGGATCAACACCTGGCTGGTGTCCGATAACGTGCAGGTCGCGCCGCAGGAAGTGGAAGTGAGCTCTTACCTGGTCGGTCAGATTGACTCTGAAGTCAACACCGACGACCTGAGCGACTTCCAGCTCTGATGACGCGCGTAACCCTTCGCCTTTCCGGCACAGAAGTGCTGTGCCTCGAAGAGCACCCTTCTCTGCTGGTGGCGCTGGAAGCGCACAAGGTGGAAGTTGAGTATCAGTGTCGTGAAGGCTATTGCGGCTCCTGCCGCTGCCGTCTGGTAGCAGGCCAGGTTGACTGGCTGACCCAGCCGCTGGCCTTTATCAACGAAGGGGAAATTTTGCCCTGCTGCTGCCGGGCAAAAGGGGATATTGAGATCGAGATGTGATTGCCCTGGTTCCCTCTCCCTGTGGGAGAGGGTTGGGGTGAGGGCATCAGGCCGCAGAGCCTGATTGTCGGGTGGCGGCTTCGCCTTACCCGACCTACAAAACCTACTTCCGGTGAATGAATTCGACCGCTTTATCCGGGAAATCCGTAAACAGTCCGTCCACGCCCGCCTGGTTGTACAACACCTCATAAAGCTGATTCACGTCCGTCGCATAGTCCGGCAGCTGGTCCGCTCGCACCGTGTACGGGTGAAGCTGCATCCTGCTGGCATGCGCCTCTTTCACCATCGCCGTCAGTTTTACGTGACCCGGCGTTGAGCCGTCCGCCACCAGCATGTGGTAGTCCGGCCCAATCCCGTCGGCGTACTGCGCAATCTGCTTCATCGCGCCCGGCTTAAACATCCAGTCATAGCTGTAGTTCACCCACCTGCCGTCCGGCTGCTTCTCCTGGGTTTCATTCCAGTCGGTATAGGCAATCAGCTGCACCAGGTTGAGGTTCATCCCCATCTTCGGCTCCAGCTCGTTCTTAATGCGCTTCAGCTCGGCGGCATCAAAACACTGGAGATAGACCTTATCCTGCTTGCTGGTGTAGCCATATTTCTTCAGCACCTCCAGCGTTTTCGCGGCGATGTCCTTTCCTTCCTGATGATGGAACCACGGCGCTTTGATTTCCGGATAGATACCGATATTTTTGCCGGTTGAGTGGTTCAGACCCTGAACGAACTCAATCTCTTCCTCAAAGGTATGAATGCGGAAATCAGATTTGCCCATCGGGAAGCGTCCCGGATAGACCTGTACCTTCTTGCCGTTTTCAATCTCGAAGCCTTCGGTAAATTTCAGCGAGCGGATCTCCGCCAGCGTGAAATCTATGGCGTAGTAACGCCCGTCCTTCCGGGCGCGATCCGGGAAGCGTTCCGCCACGTCCGTCACGCGGTCGAGATAGTGGTCATGCAGAACGACCAGCCGATCGTCCTTCGTCATCACCAGATCCTGCTCCAGATAATCCGCACCCTGCGCGTAGGCCATCGCTTTTGCCGGGAGCGTGTGCTCCGGCAGATAGCCGCTGGCGCCGCGATGGGCAATCACTATTTTTTCGGCCGCCAGCGCAGAGCCTGTCATTAAGCCCGCCAGCAGCAGACCGGTGGCCAGTTGAGTCAGTTTCATGGCATTGCTCCTTATTGACGACGCGCCTGAACTTCCGCGTGATGACGTTTTTCGCCGATCATCACCACAATCAGCAGCAGCACGGCCAGCACGCTGCCGCCGATCATCACCATAAAGCCGCCGTCCCAGCCGAAGAAGTCAACGGTATAGCCCACGATGGCGCTTGCCGCGACCGAGCCGCCCAGGTAGCCGAACAGGCCGGTAAAGCCCGCCGCCGTCCCCGCCGCTTTTTTCGGTGCCAGCTCCAGCGCGTGCAGACCAATCAGCATCACCGGGCCGTAAATCAGGAAGCCGATAACGATCATACAGGCCATATCTACCGATGGGTTGCCCGGCGGGTTGAGCCAGTAAACGACCGTCGCGATGGTCACCAGCGTCATAAAGAACACGCCCGTCGCGCCGCGGTTGCCTTTGAACACTTTGTCCGACATCCAGCCGCAGATCAGCGTGCCGGGAATACCCGCGTATTCATACAGGAAGTAGGCCCAGGAGGATTTATCCAGCGCGAAGTGCTTCACCTCTTTCAGATAGGTTGGCGACCAGTCGAGGATGCCGTAACGCAGCAGGTAAACAAACACGTTCGCCACCGCGATGTACCACAGCAGCCTGTTCGGCAGCACGTACTTCATGAAGATCTGCTTCGCCGTCAGCTCCTCTTCGTGCTGCTCGCTGTAATCGTCCGGATAGTCGTTTTTATACTCTTCAATCGGCGGCAGGCCGCAGGACTGCGGCGTATCGCGCATCAGGGCGAAGGCAATAATCGCCACCAAAATGGCACCGAACGCGGGCATATAGAGCGCAGCGTGCCAGTCGTTGAACCACGCCATCCCCAGCAGGAACAGCAGCGGTGGAATACCGCCGCCGACGTTATGCGCGCAGTTCCACACCGACACGATGCCGCCGCGCTCCTTCTGCGACCACCAGTGAACCATGGTACGTCCGCACGGCGGCCACCCCATCCCCTGGAACCAGCCGCAGAGGAACAGCAGCACGAACATAATCGCGATGCTGGAGGTTGCCCACGGCACAAAGCCCATAAACAGCATCACCGCCGCCGCCAGAATCAGCCCCGCGGGCAGAAACACGCGCGGATTCGAGCGATCCGACACCGACCCCATGATGAATTTTGAAAAGCCATAGGCGATAGAGATCCCCGACAGCGCGAAGCCTAAATCTCCGCGCGAAAAGCCCTGCTCCACCAGATACGGCATCGCCAGCGCGAAGTTCTTGCGCACCAGGTAGTAGGCCGCATAGCCGAAGAAAATCCCGAGGAAAATTTGCCAACGCAGACGGCGGTAAAGCGGGTCGATCTCTGCCTCTGGCAGACGCGCCCGATGCGGCGCAGGTTTGAAAATACTCAGCATGACAGCCTCCGTGGCCCTGTTTTAATGTTCAGAGGGTAACGTCCCCACTCCAGAGAGGCGGCGATGTTAAGAAATCACGGTGATTGTTACTGTGAATCAACGCACAGATTGTTACAGAAATATGACAGAATGCGCAAAAAAGCGCATGGAATCACGTTTCACTTTCGATTTTCGCTCGTTTATGTTCGAAATCAAACAAACCACACTATTGATGTGGCTAAATGGTAAAAAACGAACACGAGGGAAGACAATGACAATTCACGACCCCCGCTATAGCGATGTGATTATCATTGGCGGCGGCGCAACAGGGGCGGGAATCGCGCGCGACTGCGCCCTGCGCGGGCTGTCGGTCACGCTGCTGGAGCGTCACGATATCGCCACCGGCGCGACCGGGCGCAACCACGGCCTGCTGCACAGCGGCGCGCGCTACGCGGTGACCGACGGCGAATCCGCCCGCGAATGCATCGCTGAAAACCAGATCCTCAGGCGCATCGCCCGCCACTGCGTGGAACAGACTAACGGCCTGTTTATCACCCTTCCCGAAGATGACCTCGCGTTCCAGCAAACCTTTATCCGCGCCTGTACCGCGGCGGGGATTACTGCCGAGGCGCTCGATCCTGCCGAGGCGCGTCGCCTGGAGCCGTCCGTTAACCCGTCGCTTGTCGGCGTGGTAAACGTCCCGGACGGCACCGTCGATCCTTTCCGCCTCACCGCCGCCAACATGCTGGACGCGCGCGAGCACGGGGCGCGCATCCTCACCGGGCATGAGGTCACCGGGCTAATCCGCGAGGGCGATACCGTGCGCGGCGTGCGGGTGTTCGACCCGCAGTACGGTGAACACAGCGAGCTGTACGCCTCGGTGGTGGTGAACGCGGCGGGGATCTGGGGGCAGCGCATTGCGGAATATGCCGACCTTAACGTTCGCATGTTCCCGGCGAAAGGCTCGCTGCTGATCCTCGATCACCGCATTAATAACCACGTCATCAACCGCTGCCGCAAACCCTCTGACGCCGATATTCTGGTACCCGGCGATACTATTTCGCTGATTGGCACCACCTCAACCCACATTGATTACAAAGACATAGACGACAACCGGGTCACCGCCGACGAGGTGGATATCCTGCTGCGCGAAGGGGAAAAGCTGGCCCCGGTGATGGCCCGGACCCGCATTTTACGCGCCTACGCGGGGGTGCGTCCGCTGGTCGCCAGCGATGACGATCCGAGCGGGCGCAACGTTAGCCGGGGCATTGTGCTGTTCGACCACGCCGCGCGCGACGGCCTGGAGGGCTTTATCACCATCACCGGCGGCAAGCTGATGACCTACCGCCTGATGGCCGAGATGGCGACCGACGCCGTGTGCCGCAAGCTCGGCAACGCGCAGCCCTGCGTGACGGCTGAAAAAGCGCTTCCCGGCTCGCGGCAATCGACCGAAAAGACGCTGCAAAAAATCATCTCCCTGCCCGCCCCGCTGCGCGGTTCGGCTATCTATCGTCACGGGGATCGCACGCCCGTCTGGCTCGGCGAAGGACGTCTTAGCCGCAGCCTGGTCTGCGAATGCGAGGCCGTTACCGCAGGGGAAGTGCAGTACGCGGTTGAAAATTTGACGGTCAATAACTTGCTCGATCTGCGTCGTCGAACGCGCGTGGGGATGGGCACCTGCCAGGGCGAACTGTGCGCCTGTCGCGCCGCCGGGCTGCTGCAACGTTTTCACGCCACGACCGCCACCCAGTCGCTGAGCCAGCTCAGTGAGTTTCTTAACGAGCGCTGGAAAGGCATTCAGCCCATCGCCTGGGGCGATGCCCTGCGCGAAAGCGAATTTACCCGCTGGGTCTATCAGGGGCTGTGCGGTCTGGAGGAGCATCAGGATGAAATTTGATACGGCCATCATCGGCGGCGGACTGGCGGGCCTGCTCTGCGGAATTAAACTCACCCAGTTGGGGCTGCGCTGCGCCATCGTCACCCGGGGCCAGAGCGCCCTGCACTTCTCGTCAGGCTCGCTGGATCTGCTGGGCGCACTGCCGGACGGCACCCGGGTCGCCTCCCCGCTGACGGCGCTTGACGCGCTGCCGCCGGAACATCCCTACACCCTGATCGGCGCGGAAAACGTTGCCCGCTTTGCTTATGACACCGAAGCGCTGCTGGCGGCCTGCGGCGCGCGCTTGCAGGGCAGCGCGCAGCGTAACCACCAGCGGGTCACGCCGCTTGGGACACTGCGTTCCGCCTGGCTCAGCCCGGAAGAGGTGCCCGTGGCGCCCGTTAGCGCCGGGCGGGTGCTGGTGGTGGGGATAGAAGGTTTCCTCGATTTCCAGCCCCATCTGGCGGCCGCCTCGCTCTGCCAGCGCGGCATCAGCGCGGAGGCGGCGGACATCGCGCTGCCGGAGCTCAACCCGCTGCGCGAGAACCCCGGCGAATTTCGGGCAGTGAATATCGCCCGCCTGCTGGATCGTGACGAAAACGGGCCGGCGCTGTACGAGGCGCTAAAACCGCTCGCCGGGCGCTGCGATACCCTGCTGATGCCCGCCTGCTTTGGGTTGAGCGATAACCGGCGCTGGCGCTGGCTGTCGGACAAACTGAGTTGCACCATTGGCCTGCTTCCCACGCTTCCGCCGTCGGTGCCCGGCATTCGCCTGCATCATCAGCTTCAGCGTCAGTTTATCGCCCAGGGTGGCGTCTGGATGGCGGGTGACGAGGTAAAAAAAATCAGCCTCTCTGACGGCAAGGTCACTGAGATCTGGACGCGCAACCACGGGGATATCCCGCTGCGCCCCCGCGCTGCGGTGATCGCCAGCGGCAGTTTCTTCAGCAACGGTCTGATAAGCAGCCGCACCGGCGTGCGCGAGGCCATTCTCGGGCTGGACGTGCGGCAACCGTCCTCGCGCGCCGACTGGTATCAGAGCGATTTCTTCACCCCGCAGCCCTGGCAGCAGTTCGGCGTTATCGTCGATAGCCGCCTTTGCCCGCACATCGACGGAGTGTGTATCGATAACCTCTACGCCATCGGGTCGATCCTGGGAGGATACGATCCCATCGCGCTGGGCTGCGGGGGCGGCGTATGCGCGGTAACAGCCCTTTGCGTGGCAGAGCAGATTGGCACACGGCCGGGAGCACAACCATGAACGACACCCGTTTTGAAAGCTGCATTAAATGCACCGTCTGCACCACGGTCTGCCCGGTCAGCGGCGTTAATCCTGCCTATCCTGGCCCGAAACAGGCCGGGCCTGACGGCGAGCGCCTGCGCCTCAAGGATGGCGCGCTCTACGACGACGCGCTGAAATACTGCATCAACTGCAAGCGCTGCGAGGTGGCCTGCCCGTCTGACGTTAAGATTGGCGATATCATCCAGCGGGCGCGGGCGCGTTACGGCCGCCAGAAACCCTCCCTGCGCGATGCGATCCTCAGCCATACGGATCTGATGGGCACGGTCTCAACGCCGTTCGCCCCGCTGGTGAACGCCGCGACCTCGCTAAAACCGGTGCGCCAGCTGCTGGACGCCACGCTCAAAATTGACCATCACCGCAGCCTGCCGAAATACTCTCACGGCACCTTCCGCCGCTGGTATAAATCGGTGGCGGAAGAGCAGGCGCAGTACGCCGACCAGGTGGCGTTTTTCCACGGCTGCTACGTGAATTACAACCACCCGCAGCTAGGCAAAGATCTGCTGAAGGTGTTGAACGCCCTGGGCATCGGCGTGCAGCTGTTAAGCAAAGAGAAGTGCTGCGGCGTGCCGCTGATCGCCAACGGCTTTACCGACAAGGCGCGCAGGCAGGCAAAAAGCAACGTTACCTCGCTGCGTGAAGCCATCGTCGACAAAGGCATACCGGTGCTGGCGACCTCGTCCACCTGCACCTTTACCCTGCGCGACGAGTATCCGCACCTGCTGGACGTTGACAATAGCGGCCTGCGCGAGCACATCGAGCTGGCAACCCGCTTTCTGTGGCGTAAGCTCGACGACGGCAAAACGCTGCCGCTGGGCAAGCTGCCGCTGAAAGTGGTGTATCACACGCCCTGTCATATGGAGAAAATGGGCTGGTCGCTGTATACGCTGGAGCTGCTGCGCCTTATTCCGGGGCTTGAGCTGACGGTGCTGGATTCGCGCTGCTGCGGCATTGCGGGGACGTACGGCTTTAAGCGTGAAAACTACGGCACCTCGCAGGCGATTGGCGCCCCGCTTTTCCGCCAGATAGAGGAGAGCGGCGCGGATCTGGTGGTGACCGACTGTGAAACCTGTAAATGGCAGATTGAGATGTCCACCAGCAAGCGCTGCGAACATCCTGTCACCCTGCTCGCGCGGGCGCTGGGGTAAACCTGCCGGGGCAGAAGCGCCCCGGCAACGTCTTATTCGATAAACATCGACTCGACGACGTTGATCCAGCCGTGCTCGCTGGCCACCTCTTTGCCGTTCAGCCAGCGGCGCAGCATGTTGAGCGCCATCATGGCACACACTTCCTGACGCACCGCCACGCTGTGGCGGGTAATGCTCATTTTCACCCGCAGCGCGTGGGTGCCTTCCGGCGTGGCAAGCGCGAAGTTGAGATGTTCATCATCCACGCCCCCCACGGCAAGGGCCAGCCCGGCAAAATGGTTTACCCGGCGCTCGGAGGCCCAGCGCGCCGTCTGCGCCAGCGTTTCCTGCTGGAACGGCACCACTTCGCTTGCCAGCAGCGGCGCGCAGGCTCTGGAAAGCTGCAACGCCAGCAGTCCGCCGGTGAACTGCTCGCTTAAGGTAAGGCTCAGCTGACGCGCCTGCAACTGGCGCACGATCTGCGCGGGCAACCCTTCGGTTCCCTCGAAGATCAGGCTTTCGCCCGCCACGCGCTGCACTTCGGGCCACAGCGCCAGCATCGCGGCTTTCTGCGTTGCCGGGCCGGTCAGCTTGAGTTCGATGATCGGCATCGAAGAGCGATAGCCCATCGACACGCCCGGCGGCAGTTGCAGGTGATCAAGGCTCTGGGCGAGGTCGCTTTCGGAACGACCAAAGGTGGTCAGGCGCAGGCACAGCGGCGGTTCAGGCAGGGTAAAACGCGCGCGCAGGCGCGGCACGATCTGCTGCTCAACCATCACTTTAAATTCAGAAGGAACGCCGGGGGTGAAGAACATCAGGCAGCGGTTAAGCTGGAGGGCAAACCCGCAGGCGGTGCCGACCGGGTTATCCACCAGCTCGGCGCTGGCAGGGATTTCGGCCTGCTTGCGGTTGCTCGGGGCCATCACGCGACCGCGATCGCTGAAAAAGCGCTCCATCTGCGTGAGCCACTCTTCGTGCAACACCAGCCCTTCCCCTTTTGCGGTTGCGGCGGCCAGCGCGCTTAAATCATCGCTGGTGGGGCCAAGTCCGCCGTTTACGATCAGCACGTCCGCGTGTTCGCTGCGCTCGCGCAAAATGTTGACCAGCGACTCAAGGTTGTCGCCTACGGTATTGCGCCGGGTTAACGGCAATCCCTGCTCAAAGAAATAATCGGCCAGCCAGGCGGCATTGGTATCGGTAATTTGACCATGCAGCACTTCGTCGCCGGTGGATAACATCTCCACGTTTATCATTGTGTTCTCCCGCTTGTATGGTGGAGACACTATAGCGCAATCAGGCGGGGGATGGGCTGAGGATTAGGCTCAAACAAAATATGGGGGGCACGGACAACCCCCTCTCCCTCGAGGGAGAGGGATGGGGTGAGGGGGAACATACGGCTCCGGTGGTCATTCCGTTCACCTCACGTTCCTTGCTTCTCTGTCACCACACTACTTGTGAACGTGTCAGGGAGGCTCACCGCCGCCTCCCTGACCACCCGGGCTCCCGGCAAGAAAATCGCCGCTTCGCGGTGACCCTCAGCTTATTCCTTCAGGCTATCGTGTCGGGCACCAGCCTGCATCCATGCAGGCTATGCCCTCTCGGCGCGTCCATGCGCCTCGCCCCGGCCTTACGGAAACGCTTCGGCGATTTACAGCCGGAACAGGGTGTCGCTGTAATTTTTTCACTTGTCGGTAATTTACCCATCGCTGTGGGAAGTAAGTATTACGAAAGGATTTTTCGGGAGGTATGGGAGAGAGAGAAACTGGCGCGGCAGGACGCCGCGCCGGGCAGATTAGAAACCTGCGCTGACGCCCACGTAAGGGCCGTCGGCCAGTGCGTTGTCGCGATTGCCGTCTTTACCGGCGAGGTTCAGGTAGCGATAGCCCGCTTCAATGGTAATTGGACGCATGATGGTCCAGCGCCCGCCGGCGTTGGCTTCTTCATAGCTGTCGATACCGCTGGAGAGGGAATCCGGGGAGTAGTAGTACTCGCCGAACAGCGCAAAGCTGTCGCCGATTTTCCATTGCAGGCCGCCGCCGACTGCCGCCGCGTAGCCTTCGTCACCGTCGTTCGGGTTGGTGTAGATGCCTTTGCCGCCCACGGTGGCGAGGAACGGGCCAAGAGGAACGTTAAAACCGAGACCCAGGCTCGCCGCATCGCCGTCGTCGTCGTTATGCGTCCAGCCGCCGGTCATCGCCAGGCCTGCGCTGTCCGTACCCAGGCCAAAGCCCAGATGGGTGTAATCCTGACCCGCCGAGCCGTTAAAGCTGATAGCGTTAGCCGCCGCAGATACAACCATCAGGCCTAAGCCCAGTAATGCCACTTTTTTCATTGTCGTGATCCCGCACAATTTTATGAGATGTCCCAAAACCGCGAGATTTTAACCTGAGACTGCGAGGGATCAACGTTATGAGCGTATCCGCGGCGATTAGTTTGTAACGATATGAAACTTACGCAAAATCGCGTTAACGCTTGAGCGCGGCGTTGACCCACTGCTGTAGCGCCCTGCGCGAGACTTTGATACCGCCGTTTTTAAGCTCTGCGGGCAGGACCAGCCAGTGAACCGGCTGCTCAAAGCGCGCCAGCCTGTCGCGAACCCATTCAGGGAACTGCGTAATGTCCGTTCCCGGCTCGCACTCGACCACCGCCACCGGGCGCTGACCAAACTCGGCGTCATCCAGCGGAACGACAAACACCTGTGAAATCTGCGGATGGGTGGCGATAACCCGCTCCAGCGATTCAGGCTGTACGCCCTCTCCGCCGCTGAAAAAGAGGTTATCCATGCGCCCCAGAACGGTGAGGCAACCGTTGTGCAGCTCGCCGCGATCGCGGGTGGCAAACCAGCCCTGCGCGTTCACCAGCGGAATGAGCGCGCCGTCCCGCCAGTAGCCCGACGCCATGCTCTGCGCGCGCAGCCACACTTCGCCGTCCACGACCCGCACTTCCCTGCCCGGCAGCGCACGCCCCACGTCCGCCTCGCCGTCAGCCTCTTTGGCACAGACGGTGGAGGCAAATTCGGTTAGCCCGTAGCCGCAGAAGGTGCGCACGCCCTGCTCGCGCGCCTGTTGCGTCAGCTCAACGGGAATGGCCGCGCCGCCCAGCAGCACCGCGTTAAGCGCCATCGGGCTGTCGCCATTGAGCAGCCGCCAGAGCTGGGTCGGCACCAGCGAGGCGTGGGTACAGCCTTGCAGCGCCTGCTCCAGGGGCTGTTTTTCGCGCACGGTTAAGCGCGCGCCCGCCAGCAGCCAGCGCCATAAAATCCCCTGACCGGAGACATGAAAGAGCGGTAGCGACAGCAGCCAGTCGTCATCGCCGCCGTAGGGCATTAACGACAGCACGCCTCGCGCGCTGGCAAGGTGCGCGCCGCAGGTATGCACCGCCGCTTTCGGCAGCCCGGTGGAGCCGGAGGTGAGCGTCATAGAGGCCAGCCGTTCAGGCTGCCACGACGCCGCATGATGCCCCGGCACGGCGTCCATCGTCAGGGCCGGCAGCCCGTCAAACGCCCCGTTCAGCACCAGCGCGAAACGCAGCGTCATCTGCGGGATCAGCACGTCCAGCAGCGGGCGCGGCAGCTGGGGATTGACGGGCAAAATGCGCGCGCCGCATTGCAGCAGCGCCAGCCACGCCAGCAGGGTTTGCGGGTGGTTATGGGCCAGCAGCATTACGCCATCGCCCTCTTTCACCCCCTGCTGATAAAACCCGGTGGCGAGGCGGTCGATTTCCCCGCACAGGGTTTCCCAGCTTAGGGTCCGATCGTCAACGCGCAGCGCCGGTTTGTCGGCAAACTGCGCGCGCCAGTGCCGCCACGGCCAGTCGGGAAAACTCATAGCAGCGGCTCCAGCGCCTCAACGCCGAGGCACGGCAGCGTGCTCTGCGGCCATTCGCGGATAAGCTGCGCCTGCATCAGGTTCAGCGTGTCCAGACCAGGTACCGTGTCCGGCGTCAGCCAGGCGGCGATGCGCGCAAGCTGCGTCAGGCCGAGGCTGGATTCAATTGAGGAGCTGATCACCGCCGTCATGCCCGCCGCGTGCGCCGCCGCCACCTGCCCGCGCACCTTCTCAAGGCTTCCGGTAAGGGTGGGCTTGATTACCACGGCGCTCACGCCCGGCTCGGCGACAAAGGCAAAATCGGCCTCGCGCAGGCTCTCATCCCAGGCGATGGCAATCCCGGTTTCACGGGCAAACGCGCGGGAATCGTCGCGGGTTTTGCACGGCTCTTCAATAAAGGCGATGCGGCTGCGCCAGGCGGGATTAACGTATTTGGCAAACTGCTGCGCCCTGAGCGGCGTCCAGGCGCGGTTCGCGTCCAGACGAAGATGCAGATCCGGGATCGCCTCCAGCAGCAGGTTCGCCACCATGCCGTCGCGAACGGCTTCGTACAGGCCGACCTTGATTTTGGCGACCTTCTCGCCCGGCATGGCGGAGAGCAGCGCGAAGAGTTCATCCGGATCGCCGGTGCAGAGCGGCGCCGTGCGGGTGTTGGCGTCAGCGGGCAGCGTGCCGTCAAGCTCCGCCAGCGCACAGCTAATGCCGAAGGCGACAGAGGGAACGTCCGGCAGCGCGGGATCGGCGCCGTCGCGCCACGCGCTCGCCCAGGCCAGTAGCGCAGCCTGCGCGTCATCGAGCGACTCCAGGCTAAAGCCCGGAAGGGGCGAGATTTCGCCCCAGCCTTCGCCCACGCCCCGTTGCAGATGGACAAACAGTCCGTCGCGGGTTTTTAACCGCCGCTCGCGCAGTACCACGCCCGCGTCCATCGGTATCTGCCAGCGGTAAACCTGGGCGCGGCGCATTACGGGTTCCGTTTGTATTTGCTGAAGTCCGGCTGGCGTTTTTCGTTAAACGCGTTGCGTCCTTCCTGACCCTCTTCGGTCATGTAGAACAGCATGGTGGCGTTACCTGCCAGCTCCTGAAGACCCGCCTGACCGTCGCAGTCGGCGTTCAGGGCGGCTTTCAGGCAGCGCAGCGCCATCGGGCTGTTTTGCAGCATTTCGCGACACCAGCGCACGGTCTCTTTTTCAAGATCGGCAATCGGCACCACGGTGTTGACCAGCCCCATGTCCAGCGCTTCCTGGGCGTTGTACTGGCGGCACAGGAACCAGATTTCGCGGGCTTTCTTCTGCCCGACGATGCGCGCCATGTAGGATGCGCCCCAGCCGCCGTCGAAGGAGCCGACTTTCGGGCCGGTCTGGCCGAAGATGGCGTTTTCCGCCGCGATGGTCAGATCGCACATCATGTGCAGAACGTGGCCGCCGCCGATGGAATAGCCTGCCACCATCGCTACCACCGGTTTTGGACAGGTGCGGATCTGGCGCTGGAAGTCGAGCACGTTCAGGTGATGCGTACCCGCGTCATCCTGGTATCCGCCGTAGTCGCCGCGCACTTTCTGATCGCCGCCGGAGCAGAACGCTTTCTCGCCTTCGCCGGTCAGCACAATCACGCCGATGTTGTCGTCATAGCGCGCATCCGCCAGCGCCTGGATCATCTCTTTGACGGTTAACGGGCGGAACGCGTTGCGTACCTGAGGGCGGTTGATGGTGATTTTAGCAATGCCGTCGGTGGACTTGTGGTAGCGAATGTCCGTGTAACCTTCGGAGCAGTCCTGCCATTCAACCGGCGCGTAAAGCATGTTTTCATCAGGATAGATCATAGAGTGTCCTTAGTTCGAAGACGCAGTATCTGTGCCAGACTCGCCGCCACCGCAGCCGGGTTTTCCCGGTGGGCATTGTGTCCGGCATGAGGGATCGCATGGCAATCGGCATGAAGTTCGCGGGCAATGGCTGCGAACTTGTCATCACGTTCACCGTATAAATAGTAAAAAGGGATTGAGCTTGCGCGAAGGTCTGCCCGCAGATCGGGCTGCACCGCAAGCGAGGTGGCCTCCAGCATATCGGCCAGACGCACGCCGCTATTCTGGCTGCGCAGGGCAATCAGCTCACGGCGCTGGGCGTCGGTCAGGGAGGCAAAAACGGGCTGCTGATACCAGTCGGCAAAGACTTCTTCCAGCGGCTGATGGCGAAAACGCTCGCTCCAGCGCCAGTCGGACTGACGACGCGCGTCGCGCCCGGCGGCAGTTTGCAGTCCGGGATGTCCCCCTTCGACAATTAACCCGCACAGCCCCGTCGGGCGCTGGCAGGCATGGAACATCGCAATGCGGCCGCCGAGGGAGTACCCCACCAGCCAGTAGTTAAGTATGTTGTAACTAAGCAGCGTTTTTTCGAGCAGCGCGTTGACCGCGTGGAAATCCGCCACGCCGATCGACGCGGAAGCACCGTGCCCGGGCAGGTCGAGATACAGCCGGGGATAGTCGCTGAGCGCCGCCCCGACCGTCTGCCATTCGCGGCAATCGCCGGAAAAACCGTGCAAAAAGACCAGCCAGGGTGTGCCTGGCTTTCCGGCCTGCTGCACGCCTGAGAGGATCACAGGTGGCTTACCTGCGCCAGCAGATGTTGCAGCTTCTGCGCGCCGTCGGAGTCGTTCACCACCAGCTCAATCAGCGTCGCGCCCGGCTGTCGCCAGGCGGTACTTAGCGCCGTTTCCAGGTCGGCCCAGCTTTCCGGGCGATGGTATGTGAGGCTGAACATCGCAGCCGCGTGCTCAAACTGCACGTTTTGCGGCATCAGATAGAACTGCTCGCGTTCGCTCTGCGGCGTCGGCAGCAGGGAGAAAATCTGCCCGCCGTTGTTATTGACCACAATCAGCACGAACGGCGCGGAGGCCTGACGCAGCAGCGCCAGCGCGTTGAGATCGTAAAGCGCGGAGAGATCGCCGACGATCGCCAGCGTCGATTTCGCGCTGGCGCGCTGCACCCCCGCCGCGGTTGAAATCAGCCCGTCGATGCCGCTCGCGCCGCGGTTGCTGTAGACCGGATACCCGGCAGGCAGCCGGGAAAAGGCGTCAATCAGGCGCACCACGAGGCTGTTGCCGACAAAGAGCTGCCCCTGCTCGGGCAGGTACTGACGAATACGATGGGCCAGCCCGGCCTCGCTAAAACTTTCGCACTGCTGCCGGGTAAGTTCCCACGCCTGACGCGACAGCTCGGGGATCTCTACCGCCCAGGGCTTGCGTTTTTCGGCGGGATGCAGCGCAAGCCAGGCGCCAACGTCGCTCACCAGACGGCGGCCGCGATGGTGCGCCGGGTCGAGGCGTCCTTCGAGCGGATCCACCAGCCAGTACTCTTCCGGCGTGCAGGTGGCCTGCCATTGCAGGAGGCGTTTTCCGGTCAGGCTTGCGCCAATCTGCACCACGATCTGCGCCTGCGCCAGCTCGGTAACCGCCTTCGCGTTGCCGAGCCACAGATCGGCGCACGGCAGCGGCTGCCCGGTTTGCGACAGCACGTCGCCAATCAGCGGCCAGCCGAGGGTATTCGCCCACTCCGCCACCAGCTTGCCCTCGGCGGCGCTCATGCGCCCGGCCAGCACCACGCCGCGCTTCTGACGCCAGAAGAACCAGTCGCGCTGCTTTGCGCTTTCCAGATGCGTCTGTTCACGCAGCCAGGTTTTTTCGCTGTTCCACCAGTCGCCCAGGGTTTGCTGCCACGCCAGCCCGGTGTCGTCCAGCTCGCCATACAGCGGCTCGGCAAACGGGCAGTTGATGTGCAGCGCCCCGCTTCGAAGCGTGCCCATCGCGTGATCGAGGGTCGATACCAGCCAGCTTGCGGGGATATCCTGCGTCGGGCGCGGCAGAGAAATGGTTTGAGAAGGGTGGGAAGCGAAGATGCCCGTCTGGCGGATCGCCTGATTCGCGCCGCAGTCGATAAGCTCCGGCGGGCGGTCTGCCGTCAGCAGGATCAGTTTTTCCCCGGTGAGTCCGGCTTCAATAATCGCCGGATAGAGGTTCGCCACCGCCGTACCGGACGTGACAATCACCGCCACGGGCTCTTTGCTGACCTTTGCCAGCCCGAGCGCCAGATGGCCTAAACCGCGTTCATCGAAATGGGTGTGATGAATAAACGATCGGTTTTCAGCCGCCGCCAGGGTGAGCGGCGTGGAGCGAGAGCCGGGTGCAATACACACGTGCCTGACGCCGTGGCGGGTCAGGGCTTCAAGGATTACCGTCGCCCAGCGTCGGTTAAAAGAACTTACTGACATGAGATTGTCCGGTATCAATATTGCGACACAGTATAAATAATAGAAAAAGATGAGATTTTGATATGAATCGGGAATGCGCGACTCAGTATTAATCCCTAAGGAGGAGAGAGCGCAGCCCGGCGGCTTTGTTTTCTATCTCCAGCCACTCCTGCTCCGGGTCAGAGCCGCTGACAATCCCGGCCCCGGCGTAGAGCCTCAGGGACGCGTTTTGCACGCGCGCCGAGCGCAGCGCCACGCAGAACTCGCTCTGCTCACGCGACAGATATCCGGCCGAGCCGGCATACCACTCGCGATCGAACGGCTCATTCTTCTGGATAAACGTCCGGGCGGCCTGACGCGGTAAACCCGCCACCGCTGCGGTGGGCTGTAGGATATGCAGGCACTGCTCGTCATCGGGCTGTTTTAGCTTCGTCCAGATGCAGCGACGCAGATGCTGCACCTTACGCAGGCGAACAATCTGCGCGGGCAGCACCTCCAGGGTCTGGGTGTGGCGTTGCAGACGCTGGCAGATATCCTCTACCACCAGCATATTTTCCCGCTGATTTTTGTCGTCATTCATCAGCCACTCGCCCAGGCGCTGCGCCTGTTTATCGTCGGCGTGGCTGGCGACCGTCCCGGCCAGCGCCTCGGTGCGCAGGAGATCGCCCCGGCGTCGCCACAGGCGCTCGGGAGAGGAGCCTAAAAACGCGTTGTTAGCGTCAAAGACCATGCAGAAGTGGTAGCAGCGTAAATTGAGCGCCCGGCTGGCGGCCATCACCGCGATGGCATCCACCGGACGGGTAAACTGCACATCCGTTGCCCGGGCGAGCACCACTTTGTCAAACTCCCCGCGGGCGATGGTGTCCGTTGCCAGGCGCACAAGGCGCAGCCATTCGGGGCGGTCCGGGTGATGGGTTTCGCTCTGGATCTGCACCGACAGCCTGGCGATCGGTCGTGAGCCATTCAGCTGCTGTAGAAAGGCCTGCGCCCGATGCGCGTCGTCCTGAAGGGAAGAATCACTCCAGAGCTGAAGGCGCAGCGTGGCGATACCGCCGTTGCGCAGCCAGAGCAGGCGCGGCAGGAACAGGTTGCCCTGCTCCGGGTTAAACGCGTTAAGACCGCAGATACGGGTCGAGACGGGCGCATCCTGAGCGTTTAAAAACCGCGTGGCGGCACCAGCCGTTGAGAAATGAACAACCGCACCCAGCGCGGCAAGTTCTTCATCGCCGTTACGCTGCTGCCAGTAGAATTGGGGATAACAGACCTGGGAGCCAAGCCAGGCAAGGGGATCGAAGGCATCGTTTAACGGGAAAGAGACATCGAAATGACGCAGGCCGGGCGCTGCCGGTAATGGTTGTGCAAGCTGGGTACGAAGACGTTCCAGCGCGAGGAATAGTGATTGCACGCGTGCCTCTCCCTGTTAAAACCTCGCATTATACGGGGTACTGCTCCTAAAAAGCAGTACCCACGTTTAGGGAGTGGTTAACCGTTGAGCAACGATTAACGACGGGCTAACAGCAGCCCAAATACCAGACCGACCGCGGCGCCGACGCCGATACCCTGCCACGGTTTTTCATGCACGTAGTCATCGGCACGATAAACCGCCTGCTTGGCGCGGTAGTAGTAGTTGTCAGACGCGTGGCTGACGCGGTTTTTGACCTCATGCAGCGCCTGCTCGGCGCGGGCTTTCAGCTCGATATATTTCTGATCGGCAGGATCGCCGGAGGAGCGTAATACCTCTTCCAGCGTTTCGCTCAGCAGAGCGAGGTCGTCATCGATACGGGTATCCCAGGATTGATAAGACATATTTATCTCCATGTTTTTGCATCAGTCCGATAACTATAGACAACGACGTGCCACTACGCCTGTTTCGCTTCCCGCGCCATCCCGATGTGGGGAATGCCGTCTTCGTCGTACACCTCCGTGACCGGGGCAAAGCCGAAGTGGGCATAAAACGGCTGAAGATGCGCCTGCGCGCCGAGGTATAACGCCTTGTCAGGCCACTGTTTTTCGCACGACGCCAGGGTTTGCTCCATCAGGCGGTAGCCCAGTTTTTCACCGCGCGCGCTGCCGCTGACGATGACGCGACCAATCGCAACCGGCTCGAATTCGTCGTCGCTTTTCAGAATCCTCGCATACGCCACTAGCTCGTTATCTTTCCAGCCGAGGATGTGGCGGTTCTCCCCCACCAGGTCATCTCCGTCGATATCCTGGTACGGGCAGGTTTGTTCGACGACGAATACTTCACAGCGCAGTTTAAGCAGCGCGTAAAGCGAACTCACGGTCAGCTCGCTATGGTGTAAATCTTGCCACTGGATCATGTCTGTCTCCTTCCTGGGGGTTCATGACGTTATACTAAACACCTTCCCGTTCAGCAAAGGGCTGATTGCGTTATGGAACTGATTTTTCTTGGTACTTCTGCGGGCGTGCCAACCCGCTCACGAAATGTGACGGCAATTCTGCTGGATTTGCAGCAACCGACCCGCAGCGGGCTTTGGCTGTTTGACTGCGGCGAAGGCACTCAGCACCAGCTGTTACGCACCGCGTACCATCCGGGCAAGCTGGATAAAATCTTTATTACCCACCTGCACGGCGATCATCTGTTTGGCCTGCCCGGCCTGCTGTGCAGCCGCTCGATGGCCGGAAACCCTAATCCGCTGACGATTTACGGGCCAGCAGGTATAGCGGAGTTTGTCGAAACCACGCTGCGCCTGAGCGGCTCCTGGACCGACTTCCCTCTTGAGGTGGTAGAGATAACCGAAGGCGAGCTGTTCGATGACGGCGACTTCAGGGTCAGCGCCCACCCGCTCGCGCATCCGCTGGAGTGCTACGGCTATCGGATTGAAGCGCACGATAAACCCGGCGCGCTCGACGCCGCCGCGCTGATTGCCGACGGCGTGAAGCCGGGGCCGCTGTTCCAGCGCCTGAAACAGGGCGAGACCGTGACGCTGGAAGACGGGCGCGAGATTAACGGGCAGCGCTATCTTTCCGCCCCGCAGCCGGGCAAGACGCTCGCGATCTTCGGGGATACCTCACCGTGCGACGGTGCGCTGCGCCTGGCCCAAGGGGTAGACGTGATGGTGCATGAAGCCACGCTTGAAGCGGCAATGGAAGAGAAAGCCAACGGCCGGGGCCACAGCTCCACGCGTCAGGCGGCGCAGCTCGCCCGTGACGCAAACGCCGGGAAGTTAATCATCACCCACGTCAGCTCGCGCTACGACGCCGCAGGCTGCGCCCGCCTGCTGGCAGAGTGCCGCGAGGTGTTCGCCAGCTGCGAGCTGGCGGAAGATTTCGCCCAGGTTAGCGTTTAGTCCTTCACTTTTCCCTCAGGATGCCGATAACGATTAAAAGGTCAGCATTTCTCTTGAGGGTAGAATGGATAATTTCCAGAAAGATATTGATGACAGGGCGAATCTCACCCTGTCGAACCGTTTTGAACTGTTGCTGTTCCGTCTTGGCACCTCTTTAAACGACAATAAATCCGAGCTGTTTGGCATTAACGTCTTTAAGCTGCGCGAAATCGTGCCGATGCCGGAATTCACCAAACCGGCGGGGATGAAGTCACCGCTGATGGGGATGGTGAACATTCGCGACCAGGTGATCCCGGTTATCGATCTGGCGGCGGTGGCGGGCTGTAAGCCAACGACCGGGCTGAATATTTTGCTGATCACCGAGTACGCCCGCAGCGTGCAGGCGTTTGCCGTGGAGTCCGTTGAGAACATTATGCGTCTGGACTGGAAACAGGTTCACGCCGCAGAGACCGCCGTCAGCGGGCGCTACATCACCAGCATCGCCTGTCTGGACGAGAAGACCGATACCAACGATCTGGCGATGGTGCTGGACGTTGAGCAGATCCTCTATGACATCACCCCGGCGAACCACGACCTGCACGCCACCAACCTGAAAACCACCAAGTTCAACATCAAGCCAGGCTCCGTTGCGATTGTCGCGGAGGATTCTAAAGTGGCGCGTTCGATGCTGGAGAAGGGATTGCAGGCAATGGAGATCCCGGCGCAGCTGCATATCACCGGGAAAGACGCGTGGGAGAAGATTGGCGTGCTGGCGATGCAGGCGCAGGCCGAGGGCGTGCCGATCACCGATAAGATCGCGCTGGTGCTGACCGACCTGGAAATGCCGGAGATGGACGGCTTTACGCTGACGCGCAAAATCAAAACCGACCCGTTCCTGAAGGATATTCCGGTGGTGATCCACTCTTCCCTGTCCGGGAACGCGAACGAAGACCATATTCGCAAGGTGAAGGCCGACGGCTACGTGGCGAAATTTGAGCTGAACGAGCTGTCGTCGGTGATTGAGGAAGTGCTGGACCGGTCGATGAAGAAGAATGACGGGCCGTTGATTAGCAGGAAGCAGCTGGCCTAGTTCAGTGCGGGCTGGTGCCCTCACCCCTTCCCTCTCCCACGGGGAGAGGGCGCAAACATAAAAAAACCCGCCGAGGCGGGTTTTTGCTTTTACATAATTGGCATTGCGTGTTGCACAATGGTGATGAGCGGCTGCGGATAGATACCGAAGATCAATACCAGCAGGGCTGAAATCAGCACCACAATACCGCCCGCGCTGTACTGCCAGTTGCGCGGCGCATCACGGTTGAGCTGCGACGGGGCGCTCAGGTACAGGCTCACGGCAACGCGCAGGTAGTAGTACAAACCAATCGCGGAGCCGATCACGACGCCCGCCGTCAGCCACCACAGACCCGCCTGCACACCCACGGCCAGCACGTAGAACTTACCGATAAAGCCCAGCGTCATCGGGATACCCGCCAGCGACAGCATCATCACGGTCATTACCGCGGACAGGATCGGACGGTGCCAGAACAGACCACGGTAGGAGAACAGAGAATCTGCATCCGGACCACGGTACGGGCTGGACATCAGGCTCACCACGCCGAACGCGCCGAGGCTGCTGAACAGGTAGCCAGCCAGATACACGCCTACGGCTTCCATCGACATCTCACCGCTTTGCAGCGCGATCAATGCCACCAGCAGATAGCCCAGATGGGAGATAGACGAGTAGCCCAACAGACGTTTGATGTTGGTCTGGCTCAGCGCCATCAGGTTACCGAAGATGATGGACACGAACGCGATGATGCCGAGCACCACGCGGACCGCTTCGCTGTCACCCACCGGCGCGTACAGGAACAGACGCATCACCACGCCGAAGATGGCGATTTTGCTCGCCGTCGCAAGGAAAGTGGAGACCGGAGCTGGCGCGCCCTGGTAGACGTCTGGCGTCCACAGGTGGAACGGCACCAGAGAGAGCTTAAAGCCGAGGCCGACGATCATCATGCCCAGACCCGCCAGCAGCAGCGGCTCGTGCAGCATCCCGTCGCCGAGGCTCTTGCCGAGCGCCACGAAAGAGAGGTTACCGGACTGCGCGTACAGGAGCGCGATACCAAACAGCAGGAACGAGGACGCCGCCGCTGACAGAATGGTGTACTTGATACTCGCTTCCAGAGAACGCTTCTGGCGGAAGGCGTAACCGATCAGGCCGAACAGCGGCAGAGAGATAAGCTCAATACCGAGGAACAGCGCGGCCAGGTGGTTCGCATTCGCCAGCAGAATGCCGCCCAGTGCGGCAATCAGAACCAGCAGGTAAAACTCTTCTTTGTTGTCGTTGTAGCCTTCGAGCCACGGGTACGCAAAGGTACAGGTTGCCAGACTCGCCAGCAGAACCAGACCCGTATACAGCATGGCATAGCCGTCAACGCGCATCAGCGGGGTGACGTCCATCGCGCCCGCTTGGCCAACAAACCAGAGGGAGACTAACGCGGCGTTCAGTCCAATGACCGACAGCGTGGCATTCAGGAAGTGATTGCGTCGCCACGCAATGGAGAGCATCACAACCACCACCGTCAATCCGACGATCAGCAGCGGTAGCAGCGCGATCAGTTGTTGTGGAGTTATTGTCATGGCGAATTACGGCCTTGTAGTAGAAGCAGAATTAACAAACCACTGCTGGATATTACCCATCGCGGAGTGCGAGGTATCCAGAATCGGCTGTGGATAGAAGCCCAACAGCACCAGCAGTACGACCAGCAGCAGGATGATGAACAGCTCACGCATTGACATCCCAGGCAGTTGTTGTGCAGCAATTTCGCTCTTCGCTTTACCGAAGTAGGCGCGATGCAGCATCGCCAGGGAGTAGACGGAAGCGAACACCAGACCAAAGGTGGAGATGACGGTGATCGTCGGCACCACTTTGAAGCTGCCGAACAGAATCATAAATTCGCCGACGAAGTTACCGGTGCCCGGCATACCCAGCGTCGCCACCGCGAAGAACATCGACAGCGCTGGCAGCCATTTCATCTTGCCCCACAGGCCGCCCATCATACGCATGTCGCGGGTGTGCAGACGTTCGTACAGCTGACCACACAGGATGAACAGACCCGCTGCGGACAGACCGTGCGCAATCATCTGGATAACCGCGCCCTGGTACGCCAGCTGGCTGCCGGTGTAGATAGCAATCAGCACGAAGCCCATGTGGGACACGGAGGTGTAGGCAATCAGACGTTTGATGTCGTACTGGGTGAAGGCCATCCACGCGCCGTAGAAGATACCGATCACGCCCAGCCACATGGCAATTGGCGCAAACTCGGCGGAGGCGTTCGGGAACAGCGGCAGTGCGAAACGCAGCAGACCGTAGGCCGCGGTTTTCAGCAAGATACCCGCCAGGTCAACGGAACCCGCCGTTGGTGCCTGGGAGTGGGCGTCCGGCAGCCAGCCGTGCAGCGGAACCACCGGCATTTTCACCGCGAAGGCGATGAAGAAGCCGAGCATCAGCAGGTATTCCACGCCGTGAGACATTGGAGTCTTCAGCAGCTCTTCGTAGTTGAAGGTCCAGACGCCGGTCGCGTTGTAATGCACGAACACCAGCGCCAGGATGGCAATCAGCATCACCAGACCGCTCGCCTGGGTATAGATGAAGAACTTGGTTGCCGCCGTGATACGCGTTTTACCGTCGGACGCCTTATGGCCCCACAGCGCGATCAGGAAGTACATCGGCACCAGCATCATCTCCCAGAAGAAGAAGAACAGGAACATGTCGATGGCAAGGAACACGCCGATAACGCCGCCCAGGATCCACATCAGGTTCAGGTGGAAGAAGCCCTGGTATTTTTCGATTTCTCGCCAGGAGCACAGTACCGCCAGAACGCCGAGCAGGCCGGTCAGCACAACCATCAGCAGCGACAGACCATCAATCGCCAGGTGAATGGTGATACCAAAACGCGGGATCCACGGCAGAATGAACTCGTCCTGCCACTGCGGAACGCCCGTAGCCTGGGTCAGAGAGTAGCCACCCTGCAACCACAGTTGCAGACCAAGCGCGAGCGTCAATCCCATGGTGATCAGCGCGATCCAGCGCGGCATCTTCACGCCAAAGCGTTCAGTCTGCCAGCACAGGAAGCCGCCGATGAAGGGAATTAATATTAGCCAGGGTAGTAACATGGCGATTTTTATTCCTTGTTAAAGTCCCTAAGGGACCGATTTTCAACGAATTCAACAAAATTCACGCGTTAGTGCGGTTTGTGGTGTCGGGTGGCGCTCACGCTGACCCGACCTACGGTCTCGTAGGCCCGGTAAGCGCAGCGCCACCGGGCAAAACCACTATCGCAACACCATCAGCAGCGCCAGTACGACAACCGCACCGATGCTCATGGACGCCACATACCAGCGCAGATAACCGTTCTCGCTCAGCAGCAGGCCTTTACCTGCGAAGCGGGAGAGTATCGCCGGGATATTCATCAGGCTGTTCAGTGGGTCGCGCTTCAGCAGCCACGCAATGCCCAGGAACGGCTTAACGAAGATCATGTCGTACAGCCAGTCGAAGCCCCACGCGTTGTACCACCATGTGCCCAGCAGACGGCCCGGTGCACTGTTGGCAACGGCAGTTACCAGCGTACGTTTACCCAGCCACAGCCATGCAGCAATCAGGATGCCCGCGATAGCGACCACGCCGGAGGTGATTTCGAGCGTCAGAACGCGACCGTGCTCAAGCTCGGTGGTGGCTGGCAGTACGCCCTGCAACGGCGGCACAATCATTGCGCCAACGAAGGTGGACAGAACCAGCAGCACAATCAGCGGCAGGTGGTGGGTAATCCCCTTCCCTGCGTGAGCGTGAATTTGTTCTTTACCGTGGAATACGATGAAAATCATTCGGAAGGTATACAGGGAGGTCATGAACGCACCGACTAGACCCGCAACCATCAGATTGATATGACCATTCGCCATGGCACCCGCAAGGATTTCGTCCTTACTGAAGAAGCCTGCGGTAATCAGCGGCAGCGCCGACAGCGCCGCGCCGCCCACCAGGAAGCAGACATACACCAGCGGGATGGACTTACGCAGTCCGCCCATTTTGAAGATGTTCTGCTCGTGGTGGCAGGCCAGGATAACCGAACCGGATGAGAGGAACAGCAGCGCTTTAAAGAACGCGTGCGTCATCAGGTGGAAAATCGCGGCGTCCCATGCCTGAACGCCCAGCGCCAGGAACATGTAACCAATCTGGCTCATGGTGGAGTACGCGAGAACGCGTTTGATGTCGGTTTGCACCAGCGCGGCAAAGCCTGCCAGCACCAGCGTTACCGCACCAACGATACCCACCAGATGCAGAATTTCCGGGGTCATCAGGAACAGACCGTGGGTACGCGCTATCAGGTAAACACCTGCGGTCACCATGGTCGCGGCGTGGATCAGCGCGGAGACAGGCGTTGGACCCGCCATCGCGTCGGCAAGCCAGGTCTGCAACGGCAGCTGCGCGGATTTACCCACGGCACCACCCAGCAGCATCAGCGTCGCCCACCACAGCATGTTATTGCCTGCTTCGAAGTGCGCCGGCGCCAGTTCCACCATTTCGCGGAAGTTCAGCGTGCCCAGTTCGTTGTAAAGAATGAACAGCGCGAAAGCGAGGAACACGTCACCCACGCGGGTCACGACGAACGCTTTCATGGCCGCTGCGCCATTCTTCGGATCGGTGTAGTAGAAACCGATCAGCAGGTAAGAACACAGACCTACGCCTTCCCAGCCCAGATACATCAGCAGGAGGTTATCGGCCAGCACCAGCACCACCATGCTCGCGATAAACAGGTTGGTGTAGGCGAAGAAGCGGGAGTAACCCTCTTCACCGCGCATATACCAGGAGGCGAACATGTGGATCAGGAAGCCCACGCCGGTCACCACGGAAAGCATGGTCAGGGACAGACCATCCAGCACCAGGTTGAAACCGATATTGAAATCACCCACCGACATCCAGGTCCACAGCGGGACGCTGAAAGGCTGGCGGCCGTTGTTGAAGAAGTCGATACCCGCATACGCCGTGACCAGCGCAGCCAGACCGATAGAGCCAATGCCGACGGTCGCAGACAGATTCTCAGACCAGCGGCCGCGAGAAAACGCCAGCAGCACGAAGCCAATCAGCGGAAAAATAATGGTTAAGGCAAGCATGTTCATCCACGCAACTCACTTACTGAATCGATGTTCAGGTTCTGGCGGCGACGATGGAGCTGTAGCAACAGCGCCAGGCCAATACTCGCTTCGGCAGCCGCAAGGCTGATAGCAAGGATGTACATCACCTGACCATCCGTCTGGCCCCAGTAGCTCCCGGCGACCACAAAGGCCAGCGCGGAGGCGTTAATCATGATTTCCAGACCGATCAGCATAAACAGCAGATTGCGGCGGATAACCAGACCGGTTAAGCCCAGAACGAATAAAATCGCAGCGAGGATCAGTCCATGTGTTAAGGGGATCATGCGCGTTCCTCCGTTTTTCTTTTCGCGCGGTCGTCAGTGCGGTTGCTCAGCACCTCGCCGACGCGCTCTTCGCGGCCGACGTGGAAAGCAACAACCAGACCTGCCAGCAGCAGCATAGACGCCAGTTCTACCGCCAGAACGTATGGCCCAAACAGGGTAATACCCACTGCTTTCGCGCTGATTGGCGTCCCGTCGATGCCCTGATCGTTCACGCCCAGAATGGCGTACACAATCACCGCCAGCATGATGGCTGACAAAATGGCCGGGCCGATCCACACCTGCGGTTTTAACCACTGACGTTCCTGCTCGATTTCGGAGCCGCCCAGGTTCAGCATCATCACCACGAAGACGAACAGCACCATGATGGCCCCGGCGTAGACGATGATTTCAAGCGCACCCGCAAAGTGTGCGCCCAGCGCAAAGAACACCCCGGAAATAGCCAGCAGCGAAATGATTAAATAGAGCAGCGCATGCACCGGGTTGGTGTGCGTAATCACTCGCAGCGTAGCCAGGATGGCGATCAGGCCACAGATATAAAAAGCGAATTCCATTGCCCCTCTCCTTACGGTAACAGGCTCTTGACGTCGATAGGCTTAGCTTCGTTCTCTGCTTCGCCCTTATCTTTGCCGTCGATTGCCATACCCGCCATCCGGTAGAAGTTATATTCCGGGTATTTGCCCGGACCGGAAATCAGCAGATCCTCTTTTTCGTACACCAGATCCTGACGCTTGTACTCACCCAGCTCGAAGTCTGGAGTCAGCTGAATCGCCGTGGTTGGGCACGCTTCTTCACACAGACCGCAGAAGATGCAGCGTGAGAAGTTAATGCGGAAGAACTCCGGGTACCAGCGGCCGTCAACTGTCTCTGCTTTTTGCAGCGAGATACAGCCAACAGGACAGGCTACCGCACACAGGTTACAGGCCACGCAGCGCTCGGAACCGTCCGGGTCGCGCGTCAGCACGATACGGCCACGGTAGCGCGGCGGCAGATATACCGGCTCTTCCGGATACATCCGGGTTTCGCGTTTGGCAAACGCGTGCAGGCCGATCATCCAGATACTGCGTACCTGGGTGCCGAAACCTACCAATAATTCTTTTAAGGTCATGATCTCAAAGCCCCTTATGGCTGCTGCCAGAGAATGACAGCCGCCGTTACCAACAAATTGACGAGCGTCAGCGGCAGGCACACTTTCCAGCCGAAGGACATTACCTGGTCATAACGAGGACGCGGTAACGACGCACGAATCAAAATGAACATCATCATGAAGAACGCGGTTTTCAGCGCGAACCAGATGAACGGCGGTAAGAACGGGCCATGCCAGCCACCAAAGAACAGCGTAACCATCAACGCGGAAATGGTGACGATACCGATGTACTCGCCCACGAAGAACAGACCGAATTTCATACCGGAATATTCAATGTGGTAACCGTCGGCCAGTTCCTGTTCGGCTTCTGGCTGGTCAAACGGGTGACGGTGACACACCGCCACGCCCGCGATAGCAAAGGTCACAAACCCAAAGAACTGCGGGATAACGTTCCAGATGTCGGCCTGGTTGTTGACGATGTCGGTCATGTTAAATGAACCGGCCTGCGCCACCACGCCCATCAGGGAGAGACCCAGGAACACCTCGTAGCTCAGGGTCTGCGCAGACGCACGCATCGCACCCAGCAGGGAGTATTTGTTGTTACTGGACCAGCCTGCGAACAGCACCGCGTAAACCGCGAGGCCTGCCATCATCAGGAAGAACAGAATGCCGATGTTCAGGTCAGCGACCACCCAGGTCGGGCTGACCGGAACGATAGCAAACGCCAGCAGCAGCGAGGTGAAGGCGATCATCGGTGCCAGAGTAAAGATCACGCGATCCGAGAAGCGCGGAACCCAGTCCTCTTTAAAGAACATCTTGATCATGTCCGCGACCAGCTGGAGTGAACCACCCCAGCCCACGCGGTTCGGTCCGTAACGGTTCTGGAACAGACCGAGCAGACGACGTTCACCAAAGCTCATGAACGCGCCGCAGGTGACCACCACCAGCAGGATGACGATTGCCTTGAGAATGCTAAGCAGAATGTCGATAAGATCCGGCGTTAACCAACTCATGCTTTTGCCTCCTGCAAGTTATCAAGACGCGCACCCGCGAGAACCGGCGCGATGCCCGGCATACCCATCGGCAGACCGACCTGCCCTGCGCTCAGACCTTCAGAGATAATCAGCGGCAGGCTGATCGTCTGGCCTTCATAGCTAAAGGCGATGTTCGCACCCGCGTTCACGCCAAGCTTCGCGGCGTCAGCCGGGTTGAGCTTGATGTACGGCTGCGGCATACGGGTCTGGAAGACCGGTGAACGCTGGGACAGCTCGTCGCTACCAAACAGATGGTAGTAAGGCGCGATACGCCAGTTGCCGTCCTGCGCTTCGAAACGTGCCGGAACCGCGGTAAAGAAGTCCAGACCGGTCTCAGACGCTTCAATCAGACGCACGCCCGGGTCACCGTGACGCAGAGAACCGCCCACTTCGGCCTGGAATTTGTTCCATGCCTGCGGGGAGTTCCAGCCTGGTGCCCATGCGAACGGAACCTGAGAGCGCGGCGCAGACGGCTGGTTGTTCCCTTCCATCGAGAAGGCAAACATCGTGTCTTTATCCTGCGGCTGACGAGGTTCGTGTACGCTGATGTTGGCACGCATCGCGGTACGACCGCTGTAACGGTGCGGTTCACGCGCCAGTTTCTGGCCGCGAATACGGAAGCTTGCGTCAGGTGCAGCATCTTTGATGCCCGCCAACTGAGGCAGTTTTTCCACCACCGCGTCGATAACGTGGTCAAGCTGCGTCCAGTCCACCTCACGGCTCTGCACGGTGCTGTGCAGGGAGTGCAGCCAGCGCCAGCTTTCCAGCATCAGGGTGTTGCTGTCGTAATAGGCCGGGTCGTAAACCTGGAAGAAGCGCTGCGCGCGGCCTTCGTTGTTGATAACCGTACCGTCGCTTTCAGCGAAGCTTGCCGCAGAGAGCACCAGGTGCGCTTTATCCATAATCGCGGTGCGCTGATGGTCAATGACCATCACCAGCGGCGCTTTAGAGAGCGCAGCGTCAACGCGTGCCGCAGAAGCATGGCGATGCAGGTCGTTTTCCAGCACCACAACCGCGTCCGCAGAGCCGGATTCCAGCTCGCTTAACGCCTCTTCCAGCGAACCGCCGCCAATCATGCCCAGACCGATGCTGTTCACCGCACGGGCAATCATGGTGACGCCCACGTCAGCACCGCGGCCTTTCAGGGCTTTCGCCACGTTAGCCGCAGCCTGGATGATTTCTGTGCTGCCGGCGTTGGTGCCGGAGATAATCAGCGGTTTTTTCGCACCCGCCAGCGCCTGAACAATCACGTCGACCTTGTTTTGCAGGTCGCGATCCAGTTCAACGGCCGGAGAGGTGTTGTCCAGCGCATGGGCGATAGCGAAGCCGAGGCGCGCCTGATCTTCAACCGGTGCGCAGTAGGTCCACGCCGCGATATCGTCCAGACGGGTATTGTCGACGTTAGTCACAAACAGAGGATGCTTCGCGCGCTGACCGATGTTAAGGATTGCCGCAATCTGCCAGTCAGCCACTTTCTGGGCTGCCGCCATTTCACGTGCTTTACCCTTCACCGCCTGACGCACTGCCAGGGCCGCACGGGCGCCGGTCTGGGTTAAATCTTCGCCCAGCACCAGAACCGCATCGTAGGATTCGATTTCGCGCAGCGCCGGGGTGTGAACACCGCCTTCGCGCAGCACTTTCAGCACCAGTTGCAGACGTTCCTGCTCGCCCTGGGCGATACCGGTGTAGAAGTTTTCCGCCCCAACCAGCTCACGCAGCGCGAAGTTGCTTTCAACGCTGGCACGCGGGGAGCCGATACCGATCACTTTCTTCGACTGGCGCAGAATATCCGCCGCGCCCTGCATCGCCTGTTCGGCGTTCAGGGTGATAACGTCGTCGCCACGGCGCTGAACCGGCTGACGCGGACGGTCTTTCAGGTTCACATAGCCATAGCCGAAACGACCACGGTCGCAGAGGAAGTAGTGGTTAACGGTACCGTTATAACGGTTTTCGATACGACGCAGCTCGCCGTAGCGCTCGCCCGGGCTGGTGTTACAGCCGAGGGAACACTGCTGGCAGATGCTTGGCGCAAACTGCATGTCCCACTTACGGTTGTAGCGCTCGGAGTGCGTTTTATCCGTGAACACGCCGGTCGGGCAGATTTCTACCAGGTTACCGGAGAATTCGCTTTCCAGCGTACCGTCTTCCGGACGACCAAAGTAGACGTTGTCGTGCGCGCCATACACGCCCAGATCCTGACCGTCTGCGTAATCTTTGTAGTAACGCACGCAGCGGTAGCAGGCGATGCAGCGGTTCATTTCGTGAGAGATGAACGGCCCCAGGTCCTGGTTGCGGTGGGTACGTTTGGTAAAGCGATAGCGACGGAAGCTGTGACCGGTCATGACGGTCATATCCTGGAGGTGGCAGTTACCGCCCTCTTCACAAACCGGACAGTCGTGCGGGTGGTTGGTCATCAACCACTCCACAACGCTTTCGCGGAACTGTTTGGCTTCTTCGTCATCAATCGAAATAAAGGTGCCTTCGGTGGCTGGCGTCATACAGGACATCACCAGGCGACCACGCGTGTCTTCCGCGTTTTGATATTGCTTCACCGCACACTGGCGGCAAGCACCGACGCTGCCCAGCGCCGGATGCCAGCAAAAATACGGAATATCAAGGCCGAGCGACAGACAAGCTTCCAGCAGGTTGTCCGCCCCGTTGACCTCGTATTCTTTGCCGTCTACATGAATCGTAGCCATTAGCATGCTTCCAGTTGGCTCGAATTGCTTCGAGCGTTAATCAAAATTCTGTTTTTACCAGCGTGCTTTCAGCAGGTTCGGCTGAATACCATTAATGGAATGGGTATTGCTGAACGGCTGCTTGATGCCTGCTTCGAATTCGTCGCGGAAATATTTAATCGCGCTTTGCAGTGGCTCGACGGCGCCCGGTGCGTGGGCACAGAAGGTTTTACCCGGGCCCAGGAATCGACACAGTTGCTCAAGTGTCTCGATATCGCCAGGTTGGCCTTCGCCACGTTCGATGGCGCGCAGGATCTTCACGCTCCACGGCAGACCGTCACGGCACGGCGTACACCAGCCGCAGGACTCGCGGGCAAAGAACTCTTCCAGGTTACGCACCAGCGATACCATGCCGATCTCGTGGTCGACGGCCATCGCCAGCGCCGTACCCAGACGGCTGCCCGCTTTACCAATGCTTTCGAATTCCATTGGCAGATCGAGGTGGGCTTCGGTCAGGAAGTCTGTCCCTGCCCCACCCGGCTGCCAGGCTTTGAATTTCAGACCGTCGCGCATACCGCCCGCGTAGTCTTCAAGGATTTCACGCGCGGTGGTACCAAACGGCAGTTCCCAGACGCCAGGATTTTTAACGCGACCGGAGAAGCCCATCAGCTTGGTACCGGCATCTTTGCTCGAAGAGATGCCCTGATACCACTCCACGCCGTTGGCAAGAATCGCCGGGACGTTACACAGGGTTTCGACGTTGTTTACGCAGGTCGGTTTACCCCACACGCCGGAGCTTGCCGGGAACGGTGGCTTGGAACGCGGGTTCGCACGACGGCCTTCGAGGGAGTTAATCAGCGCGGTCTCTTCGCCGCAGATATAACGCCCTGCCCCGGTGTGGACGAACAGCTCGAAGTCAAAACCGGTGCCCAGGATGTTTTTACCGAGCAGGCCCGCTTCGGTGGCTTCCGCAATCGCGCGACGCAGGTTTTCTGCCGCTTCAATGTACTCACCGCGCAGGAAGATGTAGCCACGGTAGGCTTTCAGCGCAAACGCGGAGATCAGCATGCCTTCCACCAGCAGGTGCGGCAGCTGCTCCATCAGCAGGCGGTCTTTATAGGTGCCCGGCTCCATCTCATCGGCGTTACACAGCAGGTAACGGATGTTCATGGATTCGTCTTTTGGCATCAGGCTCCACTTAAGACCGGTGGAAAAGCCCGCGCCGCCGCGCCCTTTCAGGCCAGCGTCTTTTACCGCGTTGACGATTTCGTCCGGCGCCATGCCGCTGAGCGCTTTACGCGCCCCGGCGTAGCCGTTTTTGCTTTCGTATTCTTCAAGCCATACCGGCTGTTTGTCATCGCGCAGACGCCAGGTCAGCGGATGCGTCTCAGCAGTACGAATTACCGTTTTCATTTGTACTGCTCCAGCAGGTCAGGAATCGCTTCCGGCGTCAGATGGCTGTGAGTGTCCTCATCAATCATCATGGTCGGCCCCTTGTCGCAGTTACCCAGGCAGCAGGTTGGCAGCAGAGTAAAGCGACCATCAAAAGTGGTCTGGCCCGGCTTGATGTTGAGCTTCTGCTCAATCGCAGCCTGAATGCCCTGATACCCGGTGATGTGGCAGACAACGCTGTCACAGTAGCGGATCACATGGCGGCCCACCGGCTGACGGAAGATCTGGCTGTAGAATGTCGCCACCCCTTCAACGTCACTTGCCGGAATACCCAGCACTTTTGCGATCTCATAGATCGCCCCATCCGGCACCCAACCACGCTGTTTCTGAACGATTTTCAGCGCTTCAATGGACGCCGCACGCGGGTCTTCGTAGTGGTGCATCTCGTGCTCAATGGCGGCACGCTCTGCTTCACTCAGCTCAAAAGCCTCGGTTTGTGGTTGTTGATTCTCGTGCATAATTAGCGGTCCACGTCTGACATAACAAAATCGATACTACCCAGATACACAATCAGGTCAGAGACCAGACTGCCGCGAATGGCGGCCGGGATCTGTTGCAGGTGCGCGAAGCTTGGCGTACGCACGCGGGTACGGTAGCTCATGGTGCTGCCGTCGCTGGTCAGGTAGTAACTGTTGATACCCTTGGTCGCTTCAATCATCTGGAAGGATTCTTGCGCCGGCATGACCGGGCCCCAGGAAACCTGCAAGAAGTGGGTGATCAGGGTTTCGATATGTTGCAGCGTGCGCTCTTTCGGCGGCGGCGTGGTCAGCGGGTGATCCGCTTTGAACGGGCCTTCCGGCATGTTGTTGAGGCACTGCTCAAGGATGCGCAGACTCTGGCGCAGCTCTTCCACTTTCAGCATCACGCGGGTGTAGCAGTCGGAAACGCCGCCGCCAACCGGGACTTCAAAGTCGAAGTTCTCGTAGCCAGAGTAAGGACGGGCTTTACGCACGTCGAAATCAATACCGGTTGCACGCAGGCCAGCACCCGTTGTCCCCCACTCCAGCGCCTCTTTCGCGCCATAGGCTGCAACGCCCTGGGAACGGCCTTTCAGGATGGTGTTGCGCAGCGCGGCTTTCTCGTAAGAGGCCAGACGTTTTGGCATCCAGTCGAGGAACTCACGCAGCAGACGGTCCCAGCCGCGCGGCAGATCGTGTGCCACACCGCCGATACGGAACCAGGCCGGGTGCATACGGAAACCGGTAATCGCTTCCACCAGATCGTAGATTTTCTGACGATCGGTAAAGGCGAAGAAGACCGGGGTCATCGCGCCGACGTCCTGAATGAACGTGGAGATGTACAGCAGGTGGCTGTTAATACGGAACAGTTCTGACAGCATCACGCGGATTACGTTAACGCGATCCGGAGTAACGATACCCGCCAGCTTCTCAACGGCCAGCACGTAAGGCATTTCGTTCACGCAGCCGCCGAGGTACTCGATACGGTCGGTGTACGGAATGTAGCTGTGCCAGGACTGACGCTCGCCCATCTTCTCGGCACCACGGTGGTGGTAGCCGATATCCGGAACGCAGTCGACAATCTCTTCGCCATCAAGCTGAAGAATAATACGGAAGGCACCGTGCGCAGACGGGTGGTTCGGGCCGAGGTTGAGGAACATGAAGTCCTCGTTTTCGGTGCTGCGCTTCATGCCCCAGTCTTCCGGCTTGAAGGTAAGCGCTTCCATCTCCAGATCCTGCTTGGCTTTGGTCAGCTCAAACGGATCGAATTCGGTGGCGCGTGCCGGGTAGTCTTTACGCAGCGGGTGGCCGGTCCATGTCTGCGGCATCATGATGCGCGTCAGGTGCGGGTGGCCGTCGAAGGTCATGCCGAACATTTCCCAGGTTTCGCGCTCGTACCAGTTCGCGTTCGGGAAAAGTTTCGTGATCGTCGGCAGGTGCATGTCGTTTTCAGACAAGGCCACCTTGAGCATGATATCCGTGTTGCGGTCTATTGAGATCAGGTGGTAGAAAACGGAAAAATCCGCAGCAGGGAGACCCTGGCGGTGGGTACGCAGACGTTCGTCCATGCCGTGTAAGTCAAACAGCATGACGTAAGGTTTAGGCAATTTCTTTAAGAAATCGACCACTTCCAGTAGTTGCTCACGCTTCACCCAAACAACGGGTACCCCGGTGCGGGTAGCCTGAACGGTAAAGGCATCCGGCCCAAAACGGTTGCGCAGTTCGCCAATGACGGGGTCATCCAGATGATCCCGTGTCTGCCAGGCGGCTTCTTGCGCGGTTAAGTCGGTCATATTGTTCACCATTGCAAATGGTCCGTGGTGACTGTCGGGCGTGGCTTCGCGCTATTTGAATAGTGATATGCGAAGGTTTACTCCATGCCCACAGGCGCAAATTAAATTTCGTCAGGGGTACGCAGATTGGTTACTGCAATACGTTCACCGCGTTTACGCTCGCGTTCTGACTGCATGTTCGCGCGATAAACGCCCTGATCGCCCACCACCCATGAGAGCGGACGGCGCTCTTTGCCGATAGACTCTTGCAGCAGCATCAGCGCCTGCATGTAGGCTTCTGGACGCGGCGGGCAGCCCGGGATGTAAACATCCACCGGAATGAACTTATCAACGCCCTGCACAACGGAATAAATGTCGTACATCCCGCCGGAGTTTGCACAAGCGCCCATGGAAATCACCCATTTTGGCTCAAGCATCTGGTCATACAGACGCTGGATAACCGGCGCCATTTTGGTGAAGCAGGTTCCGGCCACCACCATCAGGTCAGCCTGACGCGGGGAAGCACGCAGTACCTCTGCCCCAAAACGCGCAACGTCATGCACCGCAGTGAATGACGTCACCATTTCAACGTAGCAGCAAGAAAGGCCAAAGTTGTAAGGCCAGATGGAGTTCTTACGACCCCAGTTGACCATATCGTGCATGGCATGTTCGAGCTTGCCCATGTACACGCTTTTGTTGACTTCTTGCTCCAGGGGGTCGGTTACGATCTCCTGTTTTTGCAGGGGGTAACGGTCATTCTCACCGTTAGGATCTATGCGGGTGAGCGTATAATCCATCTTATTGCCTCGCTGTTACTGCTGACGATTAGAGATACTGTTTTCCGGGTTGATGTGTTCACGGCGTGAACGCACAGGTGTCCAGTCCAGCGCGCCAATACGCACCAGATAAACCAGACCGGCCAGTAACACTAAAATGAAAATTGCGGCCTCGACAAAGCCCACCCAACCACTTTCGCGAATGGACGTTGACCATGCGAAGAGGTAAAGCGCTTCCACGTCGAAGATGACGAAGAACATGGCTACCAGATAGAACTTGGCAGACAGGCGTAAGCGAGCGGTACCTACTGAATCAATACCTGATTCGAAAGGTGTGTTTTTGTGCCTTGCGCGGGCGCGACCGCCCAGGAACCAGCCGCCGATTAACATCAGGCAGCACAGGCCAATGGCTACAATAAGAAAGATTGCGAATGCCCAGTGATGAGCGATGACTTCTGTGGATGTTGACATACTCATTGCTTACTCATCAAAAGTGATATCTACGACACTGCTCTTGCTGGCAGATGGACATCACATCGATTCATGGGGAGGAACAAATAACCTTACACTAACTGTCGGAAATGGGACATAGACAGCAAAATGATGTGGTTTTTTACTCCTTTCTATAACCTTTTGTCAACTTTAACAAAGGTTTCTTCACATTAAATTACATCGAGCGATTCTCATTAACAATTCATGCCCTTTAACCCTGGCGGGTGTCTGACTTTACGTCAAATGCATGTTGTTGAATCGTGTCCGTTTTGGAAGTAAAAAAAATAACCCTCCTATTTTGACAGGATTCGCCAACGATTCCTCCCCCCAAATAGGAGTATTTTCTTGATCTGAGACACGCTTTTGTTAATTCAATCAAAAAAACGGCAACATATTTGCCGTTTTATTAACATGAGCGGCACGCGTGGCCGTTGAGAAGTGGAATCGTTCAATTTTTATACCAAACTATCTACTTCGATGATAAATATAGGGTATTTCTGGTATCCCTGTATCCATGATGGTTATGAGTGGCAAAAAAAAACCACTCCGCGAAAAATTCGCGCGAGTGGCCTCTTTTTACACTTACAAATTGTTACCAGTTTTTTGAGCGTTTGATCACTCAAAATCACCTTCAACCACCAGGGAGTCATCCCCCCCTTCCGGAGTAACGTGCTCGTACTGCCACGGATTGTGGTAATTCTCCATCGCCTCGAACACCACTTTTGCCAGCTCGTTATTGCTTGCTGAGTTATGGCAGAGCAGGTACTCGGTATCCGGCAGCGCGGGAAGACCGTCTGCATGACCCAAAACGCGCAGATCCGGGCTCATCATCTCAACCGGACGGGCAGTGACCCCTAAACCGGCCTTAACGGCGGCACGAACGGCGGGCAGCGTCGAGGCCACATAGGCCAGACGCCACGGAATGTTGGCTTCGTTCAGCGCGGTGATCACCATATCGCGGAACGGGCTGGGATCGTCGAGCAGCACCAGTGGGATCGGCTCGCCTTTTTGCAGCACGTATTCTGCCGCGCAATACCAGTGCGTCGGCGACGTTCGCAGCGTCAGGCAGTCAAACTGCCCAGGACGGTGCGTGGTGACCACCAGATCCACCTCATTCTCGCTCAGCATGTCGACCATAAAGGCATTACGCTTAACGCTCACATCCAACGCAAGTTTCGGATAAACCGAACTAATTCGATTAAGAAGGAACGGCAATATGGTATCCGCCGATTCATCAGATGCCCCTAAGGTTAACACCCCCTGAAGGTTGCTAAACATTAAGGACATACATGCTTCATCATTAAAGCGCAGAATTTTTCTGGCATACCCTAAAAGCTGAATGCCGTGTTCCGTCAATAGCTTATTGCGCCCGTGTCGGGCAAATAACTCTTTACCGACCAGCTGCTCCAGCCGTTGCATTTGTTGGCTAACGGCGGACTGGGTCCGGCAAACTGCGGCAGCAGCTGCTGCAAAAGTGTTGAGATCGGCGACCGCAACAAACGTTCTCAGCAGATCGAGGTCGAGATTCATTATCGGACGATTTGCATTTATCATATCTTTTCACTTACAGGTTGCTCGTGCGGAGCTGCCCGGGTTGAAGCTGTGTGTAACAGTTAAACAATTCCTTCTGAAGGAGTTCCCTCGCATCCCGGCCCGGCAGACTGCCTGACAGATAGTTATTGTGCTGCTGAATATCTACGGTCAGAAATCACGTTTCATGACGATATTTTTATTCTCTAAAACGTTCAGGATATTTAGATGAAAACAGATCGTATGTAAATTCCATTAAAGGAATGACAATAATCCGCCATCTTTATCGCAGCGTTACCAGCCTGTCAGAATGTACCTAACACATTCACGCAAGCGATAAGTCTAACAATAACAATCAATTAATGCAGAAAAGACGGTGCAGATATACCACTTTGGTCGGCTTTTCTGAACAACATCTTAACCCAAATCCACTTTATTTATAAGTCTTATTGCAATATTAAACATTTAGCGGTGTTGATAAGCAGCTAAATTCATTTTATTAAAATTAACGAAAGTTGCAATTTCGTCGTTAATAATAAATAAAGTTTAATTTAGATTAAGTGTATACATTAATAACACTTAACATTAAATTTACATGGGCAACTTTTATCACGGATGAATTATTTGCCAAATGTATAACAGAGAACTCAGATTTTTCGAAAAGTCACTAAAGGCAACGGCTGCCTCATCATCCATTCGTGCTGGAGGTCATTCTATTTAGTTCAGCACAAAATTCAATAAAGCCAGCACACCGTAGCACAATAAACCTAAAGCCGCGTTATCTGCATTACTTTAAAGCAGGTAAATCGCCGGGGTGTAGATAAATAGAATACAAAGATTTTAAGGTATTGCACAAAATCTTCTTCTGCTCGCCCTTCAAAACGCAGCGAGGTGGGAGTACATTGTTCCGTGCTGACTTCCACGGCAGGGAGTGGCAATAATAGCAAAAGGTTAAAGGTTCATGTCCCCTATCGAAAAATCCAGCAAACTAGATAACGTCTGTTACGACATCCGCGGCCCGGTTCTCAAAGAGGCCAAACGCCTTGAAGAAGAAGGCAACAAGGTTCTGAAACTCAACATTGGTAACCCCGCGCCGTTTGGTTTTGAAGCGCCGGATGAAATCCTGGTTGATGTGATCCGCAACCTGCCAACCGCCCAGGGTTATTGCGACTCCAAAGGACTCTACTCAGCCCGTAAAGCCATCATGCAGCACTACCAGGCGCGTGGAATGCGTGACGTTACGGTAGAAGATATTTATATCGGTAACGGCGTGTCCGAGCTGATCGTGCAGGCGATGCAGGCGCTGCTGAACAGCGGCGATGAAATGCTGGTTCCGGCACCGGATTACCCGCTGTGGACGGCCGCCGTGTCTCTGTCCAGCGGCAAAGCGGTACATTACCTGTGCGATGAATCGTCCGGCTGGTTCCCGGATCTGGACGATATCCGCGCCAAAATCACCCCGCGCACGCGCGGTATCGTGATCATCAACCCGAACAACCCGACCGGTGCAGTGTACTCGAAAGAGCTGCTGCTGGAGATCGTGGAGATCGCTCGTCAGCACAACCTGATCATTTACGCCGACGAGATTTACGACAAGATCCTCTACGACGCCGCGCAGCACCACTCCATCGCCGCTCTTGCCCCGGATCTGCTGACCGTCACGTTTAACGGCCTGTCCAAAACCTACCGCGTGGCGGGCTTCCGTCAGGGCTGGATGGTACTGAACGGCCCGAAAAAACACGCTAAGGGCTATATCGAAGGGCTGGAAATGCTGGCCTCGATGCGCCTGTGCGCCAACGTTCCGGCGCAGCATGCGATCCAGACCGCGCTGGGCGGTTATCAGAGCATCAGCGAATTTATCACCCCGGGCGGACGTTTGTATGAGCAGCGCAACCGCGCGTGGGAGTTAATCAACGATATTCCGGGCGTTTCCTGCGTGAAGCCAAACGGCGCACTTTATATGTTCCCGAAAATTGATGCCAAACGCTTCAATATCCACGATGACCAGAAAATGGTGCTCGATTTCCTGCTTCAGGAGAAAGTGCTGCTGGTTCAGGGGACGGCGTTTAACTGGCCGTGGCCGGATCACGTGCGTATCGTGACCCTGCCGCGTGAAGACGATCTTGAAATGGCCATCAGCCGCTTCGGGCGTTTCCTGTCCGGGTATCACCAGTAACCGCTTTTGTCGCCGGGCGGCGCTGCGCCTGCCCGGCTTCCCCACTCCTAGATTTGCATCTTCCCTCCCCTCCCCCCACAATAAAGTCCGTCGCAGTGAAGACAAAAGGTAACCTATGAGTCAGAGCCATTTTTTTGCCCACCTCTCCCGCCTGAAGCTGATTAACCGCTGGCCGCTGATGCGGAACGTACGCACGGAAAACGTGTCCGAACACAGCCTCCAGGTCGCGATGGTCGCTCACGCGCTGGCGGCGATCAAAAACCGCAAATTTAACGGCCAGGTGAACCCGGAACGTATCGCCCTGCTGGCGATGTACCACGATGCATCAGAAGTGCTGACCGGCGATCTGCCGACCCCGGTGAAATACTTCAACTCGCAGATTGCGCAGGAATATAAGGCGATCGAGAAGATTGCCCAGCAGAAACTGATTGAGATGGTCCCGGACGAACTGCGCGATATCTTCGAACCCCTCATCGATGAGCATCAATACACGGAAGATGAAACGTCGCTGGTCAAGCAGGCCGACGCGCTGTGCGCTTACCTGAAATGCCTGGAAGAGCTCTCTGCCGGAAATAACGAATTCTTACTGGCGAAAACGCGTCTGGAAAAAACGCTGGAATCCCGCCGCAGCGAAGAGATGGACTATTTTATGCAGGTGTTTGTGCCGAGCTTCCATTTATCGCTGGATGAGATTAGCCAGGATTCGCCCCTCTGACTGTCGCCCGGCGGCGCTGCGCTTGCAGGGCCTACGGGAAGGTAGGCCGGGTAAGGCGCAGCCGCCACCCGGCAACGTCCTCAGAACGGGAACAACACGGGGATCAACACCACGCATACCACCATCACCAGCACGGTGAAGGGCACGCCGATCTTAACGAAGTCACTGAAGGTATAGTTCCCCGGCCCCAGCACCAGCGTGTTCACCGGGGATGAAACCGGCGTCATAAAGGCCGCGGAGGCCGCCATCGCCACCATCATCGCAAACGGGTACGGGGAAACGCCCATCGATTTCGCCATCGCCAGCGCAATAGGCGCCATCAGCACGGCGGTCGCGGTGTTTGAAATGAACAGGCCAATCGACGCGCACATCACGAACAAACAGACCAGCATCATATACGGGCCATAGCCGCCGCCGATGTCCATCAGTCCTTTGACCACCAGATCCACCCCGCCGGTCTTTTGCAGCGCCAGCGCAAAGGGCATCATCCCGACGATAAGAATGATGCTCGGCCAGTGGATCGCCTTGTAGGCGCTCTGGGCGTCAATGCAGCGGAATTTTCCCATCAGCAGACAGGCAATAATCGCGGCAATGGGATTAGGGATTTCGTCGGTCAGCATCAGCGCCACCATCAGCACCAGACAGAAGATAGCGTGCGGTGCCTGGCTGTGTGCCGGGGAGGCGTCGCTCTCCTCAACCGGCATATTGAGCACCACAAAATCGCGCCCCTTTTGCCCCAGCTGGCCGATCAGCTTCCAGTTGCCCACCACCAGGAAAATATCTCCGAGCAGGATAGGCTCATCCACCACCGCCCCTTCCAGCGCCACGCCGTCGCGCTTGAGGCCGACCACGTTCAGGCCGTAGCGGGTTCGAAAGCCGATTTCACGCACCGTTTTGCCCAGCAGCTCCGATTCCGGGATCAGAGAGACTTCCGCCATGCCAACGTCCAGCGCCTGGTCGGAGAAATACTCCCCGCGCAGCACCATCGGCTCCAGCAGCTGTTCGCTGCAAAACTCGCGCAGGTCAACGTCGGCGGTGGACATATCAATCAGCAGCACGTCCCGCGCGCGAAATTCAGACACCCCGTTCACGTTAACGATCACCCGGCGGAAACGGCGCCAGCGCTCCACGCCGATCACGTTCGCGCCGTAGCGCTCGCGCAGCTTGAGATCGTCCAGACGCTGGCCGACCATCGGCGAGCCGGGACGAATCGCCAGCCGACGCGCCCGCCCGGTTAAGCGGTACTCTTTGATCAGATCGCGGAAGGTGCGCCGCTTCCAGCCGTCTTTCGATTTATCCTGCTTTTCGCCCTTCAGCGCAAAGCGGGTGAGGAGCATGTAAATCACCCCCAGCACCAGGATCACCAGCCCAAGCGGCGTCACGCTGAAAAAGCTAAACCCCTCCAGCCCCTCGCGGATCAGTTCACTGTTAACCACCAGGTTAGGCGGCGTGGCGACCAGGGTCATCATGCCGCTGATAAGACCGGCGAAGCTCAGCGGCATCATCAGGCGCGACGGCGAGGTCTGCATCCGCATGGAAACGCTGAGCACCACCGGAATAAAGATCGCGACCACGCCGGTGGAGCTCATAAACGCCCCCAGCCCGGCGACGGTCAGCATCAGGTAGATCAGCATTTTGGTTTCGCTGCTGCCCGCGACTTTTACCAGCCACGATCCCATGATGGTCGCCACGCCCGTGCGCACCAGCCCGTCGCCGATAATAAACAGCGCGGCAATCAGGATAACGTTAGGATCGCTAAAACCGGAGAAGGCTTCCGGAAGGGTGAGCGTACCGCTCAGCACGAAGGCGACGATGACAAACAGGGCCACCGCATCCATGCGGACCTTGCCTGTAGCAAAAAGAATAATGGCGATAAAAAGCAGGCTCAGTACCCAAATCAGTTCACCGTTCACAACATTTCCTTGTCAGAGAAATCAGGGATGAGAAAAGAGTGTGCCATAAAAAAGCCCCAACAAAGTGGGGCTAAATCATAGGATTACTTTTTTAGCGAGACGGTTACGCTTCCGTCTGGCGCTTTCGACACCTCAAGCGCCGTGAGCGAGTCCAGCACAAAATCGGCCTCGTTCAGCCGGGGTGAGTCGGCGGGCACGTTCACGGCAATCACATGGCTGCCCGCGTTTAACCCGGCCAGCACGCCGGCCGCCGCGTCTTCAACCACCACGCACTCTTCAGGCGCCAGCCCCAGCAGTTCAGCGCCCAGTAAAAACGCGTCAGGTTCTGGCTTTCCGCGCTTAACGCGTTCGGCGGTAATAAAGACGTCCGGCGTAGGCAAGCCCGCAGCCTTGTGGCGGGCATGAGCAACGGGAACAGAGCCGGAGGTGACAATCGCCCACGGGATCTGCGCCTCGTTCAGATGCTTAAGCAGTTCGCGCGCGCCGGGCAGCGCGGTGATGCCGTCGGTGTCGGTCGCTTCAATCTGCTCAAGGTATTTGAACTCGGCCTGGATCGCATCCTCTGTGCTTCCCGCCATGAAGTGGCGTAAAGAGGTAATGGCCTGTTTGCCATGGATGAAATCTAATACGTCCTGATGGTCAATGCCGTGCCTGTCGGCCCAATGGCACCACGAGCGCTCCACAACCGGCAGCGAATCCACCAGCGTACCGTCCAGATCAAACAGAAAACCTTTACACTGCACACGCACCTCCGTCAGGCATTAATGATTTGTTGAATTTCGTTGCTGCTTAAATGGTACTGGCGCGGGCAGGAGTGCCATACGCCCAGCATGCGCTGGTATTTTTCCCACATTGGGGTTTGCGCGTTGAAACCGTGCGTGCCTGCATCGAAGTGGGTGTAACGCCCTTCAGTGTTGACCATAAAGCGGACGTAGCTCAGATAGCGCGCTTCCGTTGCGGCGTCGAAGCCGAGGAAAGTCACGCGGCGCTCGTCGATGGACTGCCGATCTTTGAGGTTGGTCCAGGAGACGTGCAGCGCGTGATACATCTCCATAATGTCGATCACGATGCGGCAGGTTTCTTCCTTAAGCTCGCCGAACTCGCGGTCCAGTTCGCGCATCTGCAAACCAAATCCACGTTCGACGATAGTCTGCAAGCGGCTGTAGCGCGCAGCGTTGTCGGGATCAAGCATTGTCATCATTTTGTACTGGTTAGACAAAATCAGACGTTGAGCATGGGTCATTTCCATCTTTCGACTCCTGTAGCGCGTAGCACTTGAAAAAAAAGACACGGTAACTGCGCGTTACTGTGCCTTCTTTTAATAGTCGTTTCGATGATCAATCACAAATCATCGAGGAATGTTTTATCAAGTTGTTTAAATGCCCGCTTGAGGGTATCGGCCAGCGCCTGGTAATCCGGCTTGCCTTCGACAGGTGCCAGCGCCTGCCCGGCCTCTTCAAGTTTTCCACGCACTTCATAAAACCAGTGTAAAATTGTTGGTGGCAGCGGCGTCACCGAACGCTTGCCTAGCCACCACAGCCCCTGCATGGGAAGGCTGAGCGCAAACAGCGCGGTGGCAACGGCCGGGCCAAGCTGCCCGCCCAGGGCGATCTGCCAGCAGAGCGTGAAGATAGCCACCGGCGGCATAAAGCGAATCGCATAGCGCGTGGCGCGGATGGTGCGATTCTCAATAAACATAGGCGCAAGGCGCTTTTCCATCGGCCACGTCTTAGCGTAATGCTGCCCCCGACGAAACAGGCTGAAAAAGCTTACGGAGGGGATTTCTGGTGTCGACATGGCTGTACCTCAACTTCACATATAAAAATTAAAATTTTCGTGCAAAACCACAACAAGCTATGACAACGTTCAAAATATTTTGTCATCGCTACCCCGTATCAGGTATTCTGTGCCAGCCTGATAGGGCCTTAGACGACAATCATTCAATCGTCAAATTATTGCATATTATGCCATTGCCTGAAAAATGTTCAAAATGGCATAAAATCATAGATATTTCTTCCATCATGCCAGAATGTTCGTTCGGCATGATGTTAATCATAAACGTCCGGGTCTGCTTGCGTTACGCTTCACGACTCACTGACGTTTTTTTAGCCACGTATCAATAATAGGTACTTCCATGTCGAGTAAGTTAGTACTGGTTCTGAACTGCGGTAGCTCCTCACTGAAATTCGCCATCATCGATGCGCTCAACGGTGACGAGTACCTCTCTGGTTTGGCCGAATGTTTCCACCTTCCAGAAGCACGTATCAAGTGGAAGATGGACGGTAGCAAACAAGAAGCGGCTTTAGGTGCAGGCGCCGCTCACAGTGAAGCGCTGAACTTTATCGTTAACACTATTCTGGCACAAAAACCAGAACTGTCTGCTCAGCTGACTGCGATTGGTCATCGTATCGTCCACGGCGGCGAAAAATACACCAGTTCCGTCGTGATCGACGAATCTGTGATTCAGGGCATCAAAGACTCTGCGTCCTTCGCACCGCTGCACAACCCGGCTCACCTGATCGGTATCGCCGAAGCACTGAAATCCTTCCCGAATCTGAAAGACAAAAACGTGGCCGTGTTCGACACCGCGTTCCATCAGACCATGCCGGAAGAGTCTTACCTCTACGCCCTGCCGTACAGCCTGTACAAAGAGCACGGTGTTCGTCGTTACGGCGCACACGGGACCAGCCACTTCTACGTGACTCAGGAAGCGGCAAAAGTGCTGAACAAGCCGGTTGAAGAAGTGAACATCATCACCTGCCATCTGGGCAACGGTGGTTCTGTTTCCGCTATCCGTAACGGTAAATGTGTTGATACTTCTATGGGTCTGACCCCGCTGGAAGGTCTGGTGATGGGTACCCGTTCCGGTGACATCGACCCGGCGATTATCTTCCACCTGCACGACACCCTGGGCATGAGCGTTGATGACATCAACAAAATGCTGACCAAAGAGTCTGGCCTGCTGGGTCTGACCGAAGTCACCAGCGACTGCCGTTATGTTGAAGACAACTACGCGGAAAAAGCTGACGCTAAACGTGCAATGGACGTTTACTGCCACCGTCTGGCGAAATACATCGGCTCTTACACTGCGCTGATGGACGGTCGTCTGGACGCGGTTATCTTCACCGGTGGTATCGGTGAAAACGCAGCGATGGTGCGTGAACTGTCTCTGGGCAAACTGGGCGTTCTGGGCTTCGAAGTTGATCACGAGCGTAACCTGGCTGCCCGTTTCGGCAAGTCTGGCTTCATCAACAAAGAAGGCACCCGCCCTGCTATCGTTATTCCAACTAACGAAGAGCTGGTCATCGCGCAAGACGCGAACCGTCTGACTGCCTGATTCCACACCGCCAGCCTAGCTGGCGGTGCTGTTTTGTAACCCGCCACATGTCGGCGGTAACGAAAGAGGATAAACCGTGTCCCGTACTATTATGCTGATCCCTACCGGAACCAGCGTCGGCCTGACCAGCGTCAGCCTTGGCGTGATCCGTGCTATGGAACGCAAAGGCGTTCGTCTGAGCGTCTTTAAGCCAATCGCCCAGCCTCGTGCCGGTGGCGATGCGCCAGACCAGACCACCAGCATCGTTCGCAAGAACTCCAATCTGCCAGCGGCTGAACCGCTGAAGATGAGCCACGTTGAGTCTCTGCTCTCCAGCAACCAGAAAGACGTGCTGATGGAAGAGATCATCGCCAACTACCACGCTAACGCGCAGGACGCGGAAGTGGTACTGGTTGAAGGCCTGGTGCCAACGCGTAAACATCAGTTCGCCCAGTCTCTGAACTTCGAAATCGCGAAAACGCTGAACGCGGAAATCGTCTTCGTGATGTCTCAGGGTACCGACACCCCAGAGCAGCTGAAAGAGCGTATCGAACTGACCCGCAGCAGCTTTGGCGGCGCGAAAAACAGCAACATCACCGGCGTTATCGTTAACAAACTGAACGCACCGGTTGATGAGCAGGGCCGTACTCGCCCTGACCTGTCTGAAATCTTCGACGACTCCTCTAAAGCGAAAGTGGTTAAAGTGGATCCGGCTAAATTGCAGGATTCCAGCCCGCTGCCAGTGCTGGGCGCGGTGCCGTGGAGCTTCGATCTGATTGCCACCCGCGCAATCGACATGGCGCGCCACCTGAACGCGACCATCGTTAACGAAGGCGACATCAACACCCGTCGCGTGAAGTCCGTGACCTTCTGTGCGCGTAGCATTCCGCACATGCTGGAACACTTCCGCGCAGGCTCCCTGCTGGTGACCTCCGCAGACCGTCCAGACGTGCTGGTTGCAGCCTGCCTGGCCGCGATGAACGGCGTGGAAATCGGTGCGATCCTGCTGACCGGTGCTTACGAGATGGACCCACGCGTCAGCAAGCTGTGCGAACGCGCGTTCGCCACTGGCCTGCCGGTCTTCATGGTAAACACTAACACCTGGCAGACCTCTCTGAGCCTGCAAAGCTTCAACCTGGAAGTGCCGGTTGACGACCACGAGCGTATCGAGAAAGTTCAGGAATACGTTGCGGGCTACATCAACGCAGACTGGATCGAATCCCTGACCGCAACCTCCGAGCGTAGCCGTCGTCTGTCTCCGCCAGCCTTCCGTTACCAGCTGACCGAGCTGGCGCGTAAAGCGGGCAAACGCGTTGTTCTGCCAGAAGGCGACGAACCACGTACCGTTAAAGCGGCAGCTATCTGTGCAGAGCGCGGCATCGCGACCTGTGTGCTGCTCGGTAACCCTGACGAGATCAACCGCGTGGCGGCGTCTCAGGGCGTTGAGCTGGGCGCAGGCATCGAAATCGTTGACCCTGAAGTGGTTCGCGAAAGCTACGTTGCCCGTCTGGTTGAGCTGCGTAAGAGCAAAGGCATGACCGAAGCGGTTGCGCGCGAGCAGCTGGAAGACAACGTAGTGCTGGGCACGCTGATGCTGGAGCAGGACGAAGTTGACGGTCTGGTTTCCGGTGCCGTTCACACCACCGCGAACACCATTCGTCCACCGTTGCAGCTGATCAAAACTGCACCGGGCAGCTCTCTGGTCTCTTCCGTGTTCTTCATGCTGCTGCCTGAACAGGTTTACGTTTACGGCGACTGCGCGATCAACCCGGATCCAACCGCAGAACAGCTGGCTGAAATCGCAATCCAGTCTGCGGACTCCGCGATTGCCTTCGGTATCGAACCTCGCGTGGCGATGCTCTCCTACTCCACCGGTACCTCTGGTGCAGGTAGCGACGTAGAGAAAGTGCGTGAAGCGACGCGTCTGGCGCAGGAAAAACGTCCTGACCTGATGATCGACGGCCCGCTGCAATACGACGCCGCCGTGATGGCTGACGTTGCGAAATCCAAAGCGCCGAACTCTCCGGTTGCAGGTCGCGCTACCGTGTTCATCTTCCCGGATCTGAACACCGGTAACACCACCTACAAAGCGGTACAGCGTTCTGCTGACCTGATCTCCATCGGGCCAATGCTTCAGGGTATGCGCAAACCTGTGAACGACCTGTCCCGTGGTGCGCTGGTTGACGATATCGTCTACACCATCGCGCTGACGGCGATCCAGTCTTCGCAGCAGCAGTAATGCTAAAAAGCCCGGTGGCGTTAACGCTTACCGGGCCAACAAAAAAGGCGACTTACTAGTCGCCTTTTTTAATGCTGAAAAGACCTACTCGGCCTCTTCCTCTTTTTCCGCTTTCACTTCAGGTTTAGCCGATTCGTTCTTCGCGTTCCGGGTCATCCACAGCGCCAGCGCCTTCAGGGAATCCGGCGTGAACTCATCGCAGCGGGCGGTGATCTCTTCCGGCGTCATCCAGCTGACTTCACTGACCTCTTCTTCCTGCAACGCAAACGGCCCGTGGGAAACGCAGCTGAACAGCCCGCCCCAGACGCGGCAGTGTTCATCTTCAAAGTAGAACTGCCCGTGCTCGGCAAACGGCACGCCGGCAATACCTAACTCTTCTTCCGCTTCACGGCGGGCGGAATCCAGCAGCACTTCATCTGCCTGCACCACGCCGCCTGCGGTGGCATCCAGCATTCCGGGCAGAAAATCTTTAGTGTCCGTGCGTCGCTGAACCAGAATTTTGCCCATGCCGTCATGAACAACGATATAGGTTGCACGGTGACGCAGGCGCTCTGCGCGCATCTGCTCGCGGCTGGCCTGCGCGATCACTTCATTGTCTTCGCTGACAATATCTACCCATTCTGTACTTGCCAAATGACTCTGCTCCACCATCGGGAAACCTTCTCGTTTAAGCGCTCTCTCGGCGCGTTTACAGTTGTGGTGTAACTTACGGATTAATCGTTACCTGCGCAATAACTTGCTGATCATTAAGTGCGATTACGCTTAAGGTATTATCGATAAGCATTCCGTAGCTGGCGGAATATCCCCCTTTCGGGATGCTCACCGAGCCAGGGTTAAAGTGATAAATCGCCCCGCATTTTTCAGCAACCGGAATATGAGTATGACCGTAAACCAGGACATCGCCAGTCGCCAGCGCCGGGAGATTATCCGGGCTAAAAAGATGACCGTGGGTCAAAAACAGGCGACCGCTGTCGAGCAGCACCTGCTGCCACGGGGCGGTAATCGGGAAATGCAGCAGCATCTGATCGACCTCGCTGTCGCAGTTCCCGCGCACCGCAATGATTTTATCCGCTACCGCGTTGAGCCTTTCCGCCACCTGCGCCGGGGCATAGCCTTCCGGCAGCGCGTTGCGCGGGCCGTGATTTAGCACATCCCCCAGAATCACCAGCCACCGCGCGCCGCTTTGTGCAAACAGAGACAACACGCGCTCCGTCGCGGGCAGCGACCCGTGGATATCCGATGCAAACATCAGTTTCATCAGTTACTCCTTCGAAAATCAGACTGCCCTTATGATACCTCAAGCGGCTGCGCTTATCAGCCCGCACGCCGGGCGGAAAGCGCCACATAACGCTGCACCGACGCGCGCTGCCACTGGAAGGTGGCGTAATCCACCAGCAGCTGCGGCACGTCATCGCCGTTAAGGACCAGGCGGTTGAGCATCAGCGCCAGATCGGCATCGGCGATACACCATTCACCAAACAGGTTCGGGTTGCCGTGAGCGAGCAGCAAGGAGGCGGTATCGATAAGCTTGCGCGCGCTGGCCAGCCCCTCTTCGCTGAGCGGCGGCTTTTTCACGCCGGCGAATACCACGTCCGTTGAACGCTCGACGCGGATCGGCACCAGATCGCTGCGCAGCCACGCCTGGATTTGACGCGCACGCGCGCGCTTTTGCAGATCGTGAGGATAGATGCGCTCCCACTCCGGCGGCGAGAATCGCTCTTCGAGATACTCCGCGATCGCCGAGGATTCGCTCAGCTCAAAGCCGTCGATTTCCAGCACCGGCACCCGACGTGTCAGCGCGTAGCCCTGCCAGTCCGGCTTCAGGTGCGCGCCGCTGTCCAAATCCACGGTTTTCAGCGTAAATGACAGCCCTTTTTCGGCTAAGGCAACGTACACGCTCATGACATAAGGCGAAAAATAATTGCTGTCGGACCACAGCGCTATTGCGGGTTGGTTCATGATTTCCTCATCGACTGGCGGGTTTTCACTCAACATATAATCTCTTTGCGTCGCTGTCACTTGATGAAAACTCACGATTTACAACAAGCACCTATACTCAATTTTATCCCCTCAACATTTGCACGCTCAGGAGATAAGAATGATAGACCTCTACTATGCCCCTACGCCGAACGGCCACAAGATCGCCCTCTTTCTGGAAGAAGCTAAGCTTGATTACAGAATCATTCGGGTTGATATCAGTAAGGGGGATCAGTTCAGGCCGGATTTCCTGGCGATTTCACCCAACAATAAAATTCCCGCGATTGTCGATAACGCCCCCGCCGACGGCGGCAGGCCGCTGAGCCTGTTTGAATCGGGCGAGATTTTGCTCTATCTGGCGGAAAAAACCGGGCAGCTGCTCAGCGGCGAGCTGCGCGAGCGCCACCACACGCTGCAATGGCTGTTCTGGCAGTCGAGCGGGCTGGGGCCAATGCTTGGGCAGAATCACCACTTTAATTCGTATGCGCCCCAGCTCATTCCCTACGCCATCGAGCGCTATCAGGTGGAAACGCAGCGGCTGTACGGCGTGCTAAACCGCCGGCTGGAGAAATCCCCGTGGCTCGGTGGCGACCATTACAGCATTGCGGATATCGCCTGCTGGCCGTGGATCAACACGCACGAGCGCCACCGGATTGATTTAGCCAGCTTCCCGGCGGTGAATAACTGGTTTGAGCGCATCCGCACGCGCCCGGCCACCGAACGCGCCCTGCAAAAAGCCCAGCAGATTTAACCGTGTGCCCGGTTGGGCGCGCGTTATCTCCTCATGTATCATGGAGGAAATAACGACACGGAGAAGACCTGCAATGTCGCAGCATGACGCTATTATTCGTATTAAAAACTTACGCTTACGCACGTTTATCGGTATCAAGGAAGAAGAAATTGCCAACCGCCAGGATATCGTTGTGAATGTGGTTATCCACTACCCGGCGGACAAGGCGCGCGCCAGTGAAGACATTAACGACGCGCTGAACTACCGCACCATCACCAAAAGCATCATCCAGTACGTTGAAAGCAACCGCTTCTCGTTACTGGAAAAATTAACCCAGGATGTGCTCGATATCGCACGGGAACATCACTGGGTCACGTATGCTGAAGTGGAGATCGATAAACTTCACGCCCTGCGCTACGCCGACTCGGTCTCCATGACGCTAAGCTGGCAGCGCGAGGACTAATCTGGAGGTTGTATGAAGATTTTGCTGACCGGCGGCACCGGCCTGATTGGTCGTCATCTCGTTCCACGCCTGCAAGCGTTGCACCATGACGTCACCGTGGTCACCCGCAGCCCGGAAAAGGCGCGTCAGGCGCTCGGCCCCGGCGTCGACCTCTGGAAAGGTCTGGACGGGCAGCAAAATCTCGACGGCTTCGACGCGGTGATTAACCTCGCGGGCGAGCCGATTGCCGACAAGCGCTGGACCCAGGAGCAAAAACAGCGGTTGTGCAACAGCCGCTGGGCGATCACCGAGCGGCTGGTCGCGCTTTTTCAAAGCAGCAGTAATCCGCCGTCGGTGTTCATTTCCGGCTCTGCGGCGGGCTACTACGGCGATCTGGGTGAAGTCGTCGTGACCGAAGAAGAGCCTCCGCACAATGAATTTACCCATAAGCTCTGCGCCCAGTGGGAGCGTATCGCCTGCGGCGCACAGAGCGACGCCACCCGCGTCTGCCTGCTGCGCACCGGCGTGGTGCTCGCGCCGAAGGGCGGCATTCTGGCGAAGATGCTCCCGCCGTTCCGCCTCGGTCTTGGCGGGCCGATTGGCAGCGGGCGGCAGTATCTGGCGTGGATCCACATTGAAGATATGATCAACGGTATTCTCTGGCTGCTGGATAACGATCTGCGCGGGCCGTTTAACATGGTATCGCCCTATCCGGTGCGCAACGAGCAGTTCGCCCACGCGCTCGGCCACGCGCTGCATCGCCCGGCGGTGTTACGCGTCCCGGCCGCCGCCATTCGCTTACTGATGGGGGAATCCTCGGTGCTGGTGCTGGGCGGGCAGCGCGCGCTGCCGAAACGGCTCGAAGCCTCCGGGTTTGCCTTCCGCTGGTATGATTTAGAAGAAGCGCTGGCGGATGTAGTGCGGTGAATATGTTAAGGTGATACGCCAGAACTCTTTCGCAGGGCAGCGTCACTATGGCAACGATCACTACTCCCCGGCTTCATCTCACTCCTTTTGAACCCTCCGACTGGGCGTTCTTCCGCACGCTGCGTGAAGACCCCGACATCATGCGTTATATGGCGGCTATCGCGTCAGAAAAAGAGACTCGCCGCGTGTTTGCCGCAAGGCTGACCGCTGCGCATGTTTTTGTGATCCGTCTTCATGGGGATGATACACCGCTTGGTGATATTGGCCTGCAAATCAGCGCGGAAAATCCCGAAGAGGCGGATATCGGCTATACGGTGGTGCCTGCCGCTCAGGGAAAAGGTATCGCCAGCGAGGCGCTGCACGCGGTGTGTGATTACGCGTTTACCCGGACGGGCGTGAAGGCGATTAACGCCTACGTGCTGGCGGATAACGGCGGGTCGGTACGGGTGCTGGAGAAGGCCGGGTTTGTGCGCACCCAGGTGCTGGAAAAGGCATACGAGATTAACGGCGTGCGGTATGACGACTGGGTGTATCGGCTGGAGTGTAGTGCGGCTTGATGCCCTCACCCCGTCCCTCTCCCACAGGGAGAGGGTGAACACCCGGTCGATTGGGCGGCACTGCGGCCTGATGCCCTCACCCCACCCTCTCCCACAGGGAGAGGGAGAAGGGCAAAAACTACTTCAACGACCCTTTCAAAAACTGCTGCAAGCGCGGGCTTTGCGGGTTCGCCAGCACCTCGTCCGGGTGCCCCTGCTCTTCGATTTTCCCCTGATGCAGGAAAATCACGTGGTTGGAAACGTTACGGGCGAAGCCCATTTCGTGCGTCACCACCACCATGGTTTTGCCCTCTTCGGCCAGCTTCTGCATGATGCGCAGCACTTCGCCAACAAGCTCAGGGTCAAGCGCCGAGGTGGGTTCATCAAACAGCAGCACTTCCGGCTCCATCGCCAGCGCGCGGGCGATGGAGACGCGCTGCTGCTGGCCGCCGGAGAGATGCACCGGGTACTTCATCTGCTGACGCTCGTCGATCCCCACTTTCGCAAGGTACTTCACCGCGCGCTCGCGGGCTTCCTGCTTGCTCAGGCCCAGCACCTGAACCGGCGCTTCCATCACGTTCTCCAGCACCGTCATGTGGCTCCAGAGGTTAAAGTGCTGGAATACCATCGTCAGACGGGTGCGCAGCAGGCGCAGCTGGTTTTTGTCCGCCACCTTCAGCTGGCCGTCTTTATCGCGCACCAGGTTGATGTTCTGACCGCTCACTACAATCGAGCCTTCGCTCGGCTTTTCGAGGAAGTTAATGCAGCGCAGGAAGGTGCTTTTACCCGATCCGGAGGAGCCGATAATACTGATTACATCGCCTGCATTCGCCTGAAGCGAAACCCCTTTCAGCACTTCATGTTCGCCGTAGCGCTTGTGCAAATCGATAACGTTTAATTTGTTCTCAGCCATATACATTCTCAGTGCGTCGAAGGTTTTACATGCTGCAACCAGCGTTTTTCAGCCTTGCGGAACAGGCTAATCAGGACATACGAAATAATCAAATACAGCACTGCCGCAATGCCAAACGCGGTAAATGGCTGGTAGGTCGCTGAGTTAATATCTCGGGCGATTTTGAGCAGATCCGGCACCGTGGCGGTAAAGGCCAGCGCGGTGGAGTGCAGCATCAAAATCACTTCGTTGCTGTAGGCAGGCAGCGCGATACGCAGGGCCGGCGGCAGAATAATGCAGCGGTAGAGCTTCACCGAGGAGAAGCCATACGCGCGCGCGGCCTCAATCTCACCGTACGGCACGGAGCGAATGGCACCCGCGAAAATCTCGGTGGTATAGGCGCAGGTGTTGAGCGTAAGCGCCAGCACCGTACAGTTCAGCCCGCTGCGGAAGAAGGCGTTGAGCATCTCGGTGCCTTTCACGATCTCCAGGGTGTACATCCCGGAGTAAAACACCAGAAGCTGCACGTACAGCGGCGTTCCGCGAAACACATAGGTGAACAGCCAGATCGGGAAGCGGATAAATTTGTTGTTCGACACGCGGCCGATGGCGAGAAACACCGCCAGCACGCCGCCCATCACCACGGAAGAAATTAACAGCCACAGCGTAATGGCCACGCCGGTGTAGCGGTAGCCGTCCGTCCACAGCAGCGATTTCCAGTATTCCTGAAGAATATCAATCACAGGTCAGCCCTCTTCACACCCACGGAGTAGCGACGTTCGAGCAGAAGCAGCACACCATTGGAGACAGTCGTAAAGACCAGATAAATCACGCCGCACACCACGGCAAAGTAGAACGGCTCCCAGGTGCTCTTTCCGGCAAGCTGGGTGGCTTTCACCACATCTTCCAGGCCAAGCAGCGAAACCAGCGCGGTGGCTTTAAGGATAACCTGCCAGTTGTTACCAATACCCGGCAGCGCGAAGCGCATCATCGCCGGGAACATGATCCGACGAAACGTCTGTGAGGAGGTAAAACCGAAGGCGGTCGCCGCTTCAATATGGCCTCTCGGGACGGCCATATAGGCGCCACGGAAGGTTTCGGTGAAGTACGCGCCGTAGATAAAGCCCAGCGTGATGATACCGGCCACCATCGGATCGATATCAATCTGGCTCATACCAATCGCGTCAGTTACGCCGTTGAGGGCAATTTGCAGGCCGTAGAAAATCAGCAGCATCAGCACCAGATCGGGCACGCCGCGAATAAGCGTGGTGTAGCCTTCAAAAATCAGCGCCAGCGGTTTGTTGGCCGACAGCTTCGCACCCGCGCCTGCCAGACCTATCAGCACGGCCAGCACCACGGAGCTTAATGCCAGCTCAAGGGTGACCAGCGCGCCTTGTAAAATAACGCCAGAAAATCCGTACAGCATACCGCGTGCCCTGTCGTATCGTGAGTAGTGAAACCGTGTCTTTTCCCCTCCCTTCACGGGAGGGGCCGCACGTTATTAGACGGGGCGATTAGCCGCCGTATACGTTGAAATCAAAATACTTTTTCGCGAGCTTTTCATACGTGCCGTCAGCACGCATTTCGCCAAAGGCTTTGTTCAGCGCTTCGCGCAGTTCGTTGTCCTCTTTACGCAGCCCCATACCGGTGCCAACGCCAAAGAGTTTTTCGTCCTTAATGGACGGACCGCCAAACTTGTAATCTTTGCCCACAGGCTGTTTCAGGAAGCCTTCGCTCGCCGCGACTTCATCCTGGAACGCTGCATCAATACGGCCTGCGGTCAGGTCAGCGTAGATATTTTCCTGGCCCTGATAAGAGACAATTTCGATGCCCTTCGGCGCCCAGTGTTCGTTGCCGTAAGTTTCCTGCGTCGTCCCCTGCAACACGCCTACGCGCTTGCCCTTCAGGGAGTCGAGGGTTGGCTGGATATCAGAAGATTTTGCCACCACCAGACGAGAGTCCGCCGCGTAGAGTTTGTCGGTGAAGGCAATCTCCTGCTGGCGTTTTTCGGTGATGGAGAGAGAAGACATAATCACGTCGATTTTTTTAGCTTTCAGCGACGGGATCAGCGCATCCAGCGGGTTTTCAACGTAGGTACATTGCGCTTTGATACGTTTGCACAGCTCGTTAGCCAGATCGATGTCAAAACCAACCAGTTCGCCCTTCGCATTCTTCGATTCGAATGGAGCATAGGTCGGATCGGTACCAATACGAATTTTTTGTGGAATGGCAGCAAAAGCCGCGCTCGCGCTGGAAACGGCCAGCACCAGAGAAAGGGACAACATCAGTTTTTTCATATCTATCCTCAACAGACTGGATTCTTACGGGATTTTTACAACGACGGGGTGGCGTTAATGTGCCATCAATCCCATGGTTAAGGCAAAAGATAATGCCTCAACGATGGGAATATTTGCACCCTGAATGCTTAACTATGCACTCCCTGAGCGTTAATTAAGCACGAATGCACCATAATGGTGAGATAACACCCGTAACGCACCATGACGGCTCCCCGCCATGGTGCAGCCCCGTCCGTAACGATCAGTCGCCGTAGACGTTAAAATCGAAGTATTTCTTCGCCAGTTTGTCGTAGGTACCGTCTTTGCGCAGCTCGGTAAAGGCTTTATCGAACGCCGCTTTCAGCTCGGTATCATCTTTGCGCAGGCCAATACCGGTGCCGTCGCCAAAGTATTTTTTGTCCTTAACGGACGGGCCCGCAAAGGCGTACTCTTTGCCCGCAGGCTGTTTCAGGAAGCCTTCGCTCGCCGCGACTTCATCCTGGAACGCCGCGTCCAGGCGTCCGGCCGCCAGATCGGAATAAATCAGATCCTGGTTCTGGTACGCCACCACGTCGACGCCCTTCTCGCGCCAGTTCGCATTCGCGTAACCTTCCTGCGTTGAACCTTGCAGCACGCCCACATGCTTGCCTTTCAGCGAGTCGATGGTTGGCTTGATTGGGGAGCCTTTCGCCGCAATCAAACGCGAGTCCGCCGCGTAGAGCTTCTCAGAGAAGGCAATCTCCTGCTGGCGTTTTTCGGTGATTGAGAGTGAGGAGATAATGGCGTCAATTTTCTTGGCTTTCAGCGACGGGATCAGCGCGTCGAAGTCGCTGCCCACCCATGTGCACTTCACCTCCATGCGTTTGCACATCTCATTTCCCAGATCGATATCAAACCCTACGAACTCGCCTTTCGCATCTTTCGAGGAGAATGGCGCGTAGGTTGCGTCTGTACCGATACGAACCGTCTGTGGAAGCGCCGCATAGCTACCTGCTGCTGCACTTAACCCCACGAGTAAAGACAGAGCCAGAACCGTCTTCTTCATACATTTACCCTCAAGAACCGTGATTTTATTATGTATTGTGTTGTGTGTTGTGTTGCAGGCTTCTCTTGCAGGTCTTATGCCACATTGCCGTCGGGTCGAAAATTCGACGTTAAATATGTTAATAAAACGTTGCGATATTGCCTTAATGGTGAAAGATAGCAGGTCTGCCGAACGAACCGCAGAGAGAAAAAGGGAAAAAACGAATTAAATGTCGAGGATATGATCGCGGTTGCATAATTGCCCTGAAACAGGGCAACGTGCCTTATCATGCACGCTAAGCGTGCATAACGTCATGCGCCCTGCCAGCGGGTGAAGAGATCTTCAGGCAGGTCGATATCGAACTGATCCAGCACGCGGTTAACCGTCTGGTTAATCACGTCATCGAGCGACTGCGGGCGATGATAAAACGCGGGAACCGGCGGCATGATCACCGCGCCCAGCTCCGCCGCCTGGGTCATTAAGCGCAGATGCCCCAGATGCAGCGGCGTTTCACGCACGCACAGCACCAGCGGACGGCGCTCTTTTAGCACCACATCCGCCGCGCGGGTCACCAGGGTGTCGGTATAGCTGTTCACAATGCCGGAGAGCGTTTTGATGGAACACGGCAGGATTACCATGCCAGCGGTTTTAAACGAGCCTGACGAGATGCTGGCGGCGATATCACGGGCATCGTGAACCACGTCGGCCAGAGCCTGCACGTCGCGCAGAGACAGATCGGTTTCCAGAGAGAGCGTCTGGCGCGCCGCCTGGCTCATCACCAGATGGGTTTCCACCCCGGCGACGTCGCGCAAAATCTGTAACAGGCGCACGCCGTAAATCGCGCCGCTGGCACCGCTAAGCCCTACTATGAGTCGTTTCATGATTCTCGCCCTTACTGATTTCAGGGCTGACTGTGCAGGATTTTACGGGGAGTTGCAAGTGAGGGCATGCGCCCTCACCTGCGGCAGGATCACCCTTCGTTGTGCATCTCTAAACTTTCGAGATCGTTTTGCAGCTGAACGGCTTTAGCATCGTCGTTACGCAGCGAGTCCAGATAGTCAAGATACTGCTGGTCGACGTCTTTGGTGACGTACACCCCGTTAAACACCGAGCATTCGAACTGCTGAATGTCCGGGTTCTCGGCGCGCACCGCGTCGATCAGATCGTTCAGATCCTGGAAAATCAGGCCGTCCGCGCCGATGATCTGGCGAATTTCATCCACTTCGCGACCGTGAGCGATAAGCTCGTTAGCGGTTGGCATATCGATGCCGTACACGTTCGGGAAGCGAATTTCCGGTGCCGCAGACGCCAGGTAGACCTTCTTCGCACCGGCCTCGCGCGCCATCTCGATAATCTGCTCAGAGGTGGTGCCGCGCACGATAGAGTCGTCCACCAGCAGCACGTTCTTGTCGCGGAACTCCGCGCGGTTGGCGTTGAGCTTGCGGCGCACGGACTTACGGCGCAGCTGCTGGCCCGGCATGATAAAGGTACGGCCAACGTAGCGGTTCTTCACGAAGCCCTGACGGTACGGTTTATCCAGAATGCGGGCGATTTCCAGCGCGATATCGCAGGAGGTTTCCGGAATAGGAATGACCACGTCGATATCCAGATCGTCCCACTCGCGGGCAATCTTCTCGCCAAGCTTAGTGCCCATGTTCACGCGCGCGCTGTACACGGAAATCTTGTCGATGAAGGAGTCCGGACGGGCAAAGTAAACGTATTCGAACAGGCACGGGTTGCTGACCGGGTTATCCGCGCACTGGCGGGTAAACAGCTGGCCCTTCTCGGTGATGTAGACCGCTTCACCCGGCGCGACGTCGCGCAGGAACTCAAAGCCCAGGGTATCCAGCGCCACGCTTTCAGAGGCAACCATGTATTCGGTACGACCGTCGCCCAGATCGCGCTTGCCGAGCACCAGCGGACGGATGCCGTTCGGGTCGCGGAAGGCAACCATCCCGTGACCGATAATCATCGCCACGCAGGCATACGCGCCGCGGATCAGGCGATTAGTCGCGGCTACGGCGGCGAAGATGTTGTCGGCTTCCAGCGGATAGTGGCGGAAGTTATCCAGCTCGCTCGCGAAGATGTTGAGCAGGATTTCAGAATCAGACGTGGTGTTAATGTGGCGGCGCTTCTCTTCGAACAGCTTTTTACGCAGCTCATGGGCGTTGGTCAGGTTGCCATTGTGGGCAAGCGTGATGCCATACGGTGAGTTGACGTAGAAAGGCTGAGCCTCGGAGGCGCTGGAGCTGCCAGCAGTAGGATAACGAACGTGACCAATCCCCATATTACCTTGCAGACGCTGCATGTGGCGGGCTTCAAACACATCGTTTACCAGGCCGTTTGCCTTGCGTAAACGGAAGCAGTTGTGTGCATCAATGGTGATGATACCCGCAGCATCCTGACCACGGTGCTGAAGCACCGATAACGCGTCATAAATAGATTGGTTAACCGGCATGAAACCGGCGATACCGACAATACCGCACATTCGTCTTTTCCTCGTTAAGCTCTGGGCAAGAAACTCGACGAGCTTTGCAGATAGTCAAAGAACCATCTGATGATGAAGCTGAACTCAGGAATGAGCTGCGATTTTTGCCAGTCTTCACTTTTTGAGAACCCGGTAAAGGTATCAAGGAAGAACAGTATCGCGGCTACAATCAACACGCCTCGCAGCGCGCCGAAACAGATCCCGAGCACCCTGTCCGTCCCTGACAGACCGGTTTTCTCGACCAGCTGACCTATCACAAAGTTCACGATAGCGCCGACAATCAGCGTTGCGATAAACAGCACCGCAATCGCGATTCCATTTCGGACCAGTTCATCTTCAAAGCCCGTGAACCAGACAGACAGGTAAGTGTAGTAATGACTGGCAACAAAGAAAGCACAACCCCATGTCACCAGCGATAACGCTTCACGAACAAAGCCACGGATCAGGCTTACCAGACAGGAAAAACCAATCACCGCAATGATGGCGTAATCAATCCAGACCATATGTGTCCCACGATTAAACGCCCTGTCATCCAGTTCGGGGCGAATTCTAACAGAAAAAGAAAACGTTTGCGCAGGGATTTCCTTTCCACGCGTAAATAAAAAAGGCGCTGAAAAAATGTTCAACGCCCCTCACCCTAACCCTCTCCCCGGAGGGGAGAGGGAACTGTACGATGCAGTATGTTACAAACTCGCTCGAGGCGATTTTCACCCTCTCCCCTCAGGGGAGAGGGCCGGGGTGAGGGGTATTATTATCAGTTCGCGCTGTAGTTCATCACCACACCGCTCAGACCGGAGATCTGCTTCAGCTCACCCAGCGACCCTTTAAGCTTATCTTTCGATGCTTCAGGCCCGACCAGGATGCGGGTGATTTTACCCTGCACCGGCGTGGAAGGTGAAGTGTAAACACGATATCCCGCGCCGCGCAGTTTACTCACCACCTCGTTGACTTTTTCAGCATTTTTTAACGCGCCGAGCTGCACCACATAGGCTTTCCCTGTAGGTGCCGCATCCTGCTGGGCAGGTTTGGCCGGAGGTGGCGTTTCTGACGCCGCCGCGAGCTGATCGGCGGTTTTATCGCGCTGCGGTTTCGGCTTATCAACGGCTTTTGGTTTTTCGACAGGTTTTGGCTGTTCGACCGGCACCGGAACAGGATCGATATCGCTGCTGGTGCTTATCGCCAGACGAGAAGGATCCAGCGAAGGCGCCGCGGCATCCCCTGCCCGCACCTCTTCTGCCGCCCCTTCCGGAGGCTGCGCAGGCAGCGCCTGGGTCGCCGCAGGCGACATGTCAGGCTCGTCGCGATCGCCAGGTTTAGGCACCAGCGGGATCGCGGCAAATTCGTCCTGATAATGCTTTTTTTGCCCGTCGAGCAAACCGGGGAGAATAATCACCCCGAGCGCAACCAGCACAATGGTTCCTGTTAAACGGTTCTGAAACTTACTCGCCACCGGTTCTCCCCGCGTCCATAACTTCCATGACATGTGCAACGGTGTGGAACGAACCACACACCAGCACGGTATCTTCTGGTTTAGCATCCGCCATCGCAGCGTGCCAGGCCTGCGCCACGCTGGTATAGATTTCGCCTTTGCCGAGATGTTCCATCAACTGCTCAGCCGTAGCGCCGCGTGGCCCTTCCAGAGGAGCACAATACCAGCAATCGACCACAGTCTCCATGCAGGCCAGCGTCCCCGCGATATCTTTATCATGCAGCATACCGATTACCGCCAGCACGCGCCCGGTTTTAGATAACGATTTAAGACGTCCGGCAAGATAGGCCGCCGCGTGCGGGTTGTGCGCCACGTCGAGGATCACGCGCGGTGACTCGCTGACAATCTGGAAACGGCCCGGCAAAATCGCATTCTTAATACCGTCGCGGATCGCCTGCTCGCTCACGTCCAGACCGCTGGCACGCAGCGCCGCCAGCGCGGTCGCCGCGTTAGGCTGCGGCACCTGCGGCAGCGGCAGGTTGTCGAGCGCGCCCTGCGCATCGCTAAAGCGCCAGCTATCAGCCTTCACCTCATAACGCCAGTCAACGTCGCGACGCAGCAGCCGTGCGCCCTTCTCCTGGGCGACATCGGCGATGGTGTGCGGCATGTCCGGCTCGCCAGCGACGGCAGGACGACCGGCGCGGAAAATCCCGGCTTTTTCACGGCCAATGCTTTCGCGATCCGGCCCCAGCCAGTCGGTGTGATCCAGCGCGATGCTGGTGACAACCGCCACGTCGGCATCCACCATGTTCGTGGCATCCAGACGCCCGCCCAGACCCACTTCAAGGATCACCACATCGAGCTGCGCCTGCTTGAACAGCCACAGCGCCGACAGCGTGCCGTACTCGAAATAGGTTAATGAAGTCTCACCGCGCGCCGCTTCGATTTCCGCAAAGGAGGCCGTATGCGCAGATTCCGGCAGCTCACCGTTCTGAATGCGTACGCGCTCGGTATAGCGCACCAGATGCGGCGAGCTGTACACGCCAACCTTGTAACCGGCGGCCATCAGCACCGATTCCAGCGTGCGGCAGGTCGTGCCTTTACCGTTGGTTCCCGCCACGGTAAAAACGAAAGGAGCAGGTTTCAACACGTCCAGACGCGCGGCGACCTGGCTTACGCGCTCAAGCCCCATATCGATGGTTTTACTGTGCAGGTTTTCCAGATAAGAAAGCCACGCGACCAGGGGCGACGTGGCTTGGGGAATGCGTTTATTTTCCATGATGCCCGGCTGTCATTAACGGTTAGAAAGAAAAAGGGCAGCGCCAACCGGCCCTGCCCTTTTCAGTTATCAGGCCTCGGGTTCCTGATCCGGTACGACCACGCCTTCGCGCGGCTCATCCGGGTTAGGCGCGGGCAGATTCATCAGCTTCGCCAGGACGCTTGCCAGTTTCAGGCGCATTTCCGGGCGGCGAACGATCATGTCGATTGCGCCTTTCTCGATGAGGAACTCACTGCGCTGGAAGCCCGGCGGCAGCTTTTCACGTACGGTTTGTTCGATAACGCGTGGACCGGCAAAGCCGATCAGCGCTTTTGGCTCAGCGATGTTCAGATCGCCCAGCATCGCGAAGCTTGCGGATACGCCACCCATGGTTGGGTCGGTCAGTACAGAGATGTACGGCAGACCGCGTTCCTGCATTTTAGCCAGCGCGGCAGAGGTTTTCGCCATCTGCATCAGAGACATCAGCGCTTCCTGCATACGCGCGCCACCGGAGGCGGAGAAGCAGATCAGCGGACAGTTGTCTTCCAGCGCCTGCTCAACGGCACGCACGAAACGCGCACCGACAACAGAGCCCATTGAGCCGCCCATAAAGGCAAACTCAAACGCGGCAGCCACAACCGGCATCTCGTGCAGGGTGCCTTTCATGACGATCAGCGCGTCTTTCTCGCCGGTCTCTTTCTGTGCAGAGGCCAGACGATCTTTGTATTTTTTGGAGTCGCGGAACTTCAGCACGTCTTTTGGCTCAAGCTCGCTGCCCAGTTCTACCAGAGAACCTTCGTCCAGCAGGCTATGCAGGCGGTTGCGCGCCGACATACGCATGTGGTGGTCACACTTTGGACACACTTCGAGGTTGCGTTCCAGCTCAGCGCGATACAGGACCTGGCCGCAGCTGTCACATTTTGTCCATACCCCTTCAGGAATGCTCGCTTTGCGCGTTGGGGTAATGTTGCTTTTAATTCGTTCAATCCAGCTCATTGATAACCTTTCTGCCTGAACCTGGTCGTATGCCAGTTTTGCTATAAGAGGCGAATAATGCCATTTTTGCCTCCAACAGACCATGAATGTTGCACATTAAAACATAACAGCCCGAAACTTTGGATAAAAAAGTGGTCGAACCGCTAATGTGCTGTTACTTCGCTTGCTTTGCCGCCGCGCGCTTATGACGAATGATTTCAATCACTCCCGGCAGGATTGAGAGCACAATAATGGCTACAATCAGCAACTTAAGGTTTTCCTGCACGACCGGAAGATCGCCAAACAGGTAGCCTGCATAGGTAAACAGCAGAACCCACAGCAGCGCGCCAGCAACGTTATACAGCGCAAAATGACGATAGGACATATGCCCCATTCCCGCCACAAACGGTGCAAATGTACGCACAATAGGCACAAAACGCGCAAGGATAATGGTTTTTCCACCGTGACGTTCATAGAACGCGTGGGTCTTGTCTAAATAGCTGCGGCGGAAAATTCTGGAATCTGGATTACTGAATAATCGCTCGCCGAATACGCGTCCAATGGTGTAGTTGACCGCATCCCCGACAATCGCCGCAATAATCATCAGCATCACCATCAGATGCACGTTGAGATCGTTAGTCGGCAGCGCGGAGAGCGCCCCGGCCACGAACAGCAGAGAATCGCCCGGCAGGAACGGCGTGACCACCAGCCCGGTTTCGCAGAACAGGATCAGGAACAGAATGGCATAGACCCAGACGCCGTACTGCGCGACCAGCTCCGCCAGGTGAACATCAATATGCAAAATGAAATCAATGAGAAAACGTATTAAGTCCATGTGTTATAAGCCTTAATTGCACCTTTGTTTAGTCCGCTAAAAACAGCGGACCCATTGGAGGTTTAGGCAGGTCGAAGCGTTCCGGATAATCAACCGATACCAGATACAGCCCTTCTGCTTTCGCCGTTGCTGCCGCAAGCGTTCTGTCCTTCGCCGCCAGCAGTTCTGCAATCCAGCTCTCCGGCTGGTGTCCGGCGCCTACTTCCATCAGGCTGCCCACAATATTCCGCACCATATGATGTACGAAGGCGTTGGCTTTGATATCGACCACCACATACGCGCCGTGACGGCTAACGTTAATGTGCATGACGTTACGCCACGGCGTGCGGGACTGACACTGCACCGCACGAAACGACGTAAAGTCATTTTCACCCAGCAGGGACTGCGCCGCGCGATGCATACGCTCTGCATCCAGCGGTTCATAAAAATGCGTCACGCCCTGGCCCAGTACCGCCGGGCGCAGGCGCTGATTATAGATGACGTAGCGGTAGCGGCGCGCGGTGGCGCTGAAACGCGCGTGAAAATCATCCGGCACAGCTTTCACCCAGCGAACGGCAATGTCTCCAGGCAAATTCGCATTTACGCCTAATGTCCAGGCGGCATCTTTACGCACGGCGGTGGTTTCAAAATGCACCACCTGCCCCGTACCGTGAACGCCGGCATCGGTACGGCCCGCGCACAGCACGTTGATCGGCTCGTTCGCCACCTGAGAGAGCGCTTTCTCCAGCTTTTCCTGGACGCTGCGCACCTCGTTCTGACGCTGCCAGCCATAGTATCTACTGCCGTCGTACTCAATGCCGAGGGCAATTCTATGGACCGGCTTTTGTTCCACTTCTGACATCAGTACAGATACTCCTGCACCAGTTTTTCGGCGATTTTGACCGCCATCAGCGCCCCGCCAAAGCGAACGTTATCGGCAACCGACCAGAACTGCACCTGCTCCGGCATACCGTAGTCGTTACGCACGCAGCCAACGGAAAGGTGCGCGTTGCCTGTCGCATCGCCTACCTGCGTCGGGAATTCGCTCTCTTCGGACAGCACGATATCTTCACCGCGACCAAAGGCGTCACGCGCCTCTTCCGCCGCCAGCGGACGCAGCGCTTCAAAACCAACCATCTGCGCGTGGCCGTAGAAGACCGGCGACTGCACAACGCTCGCGGAGATCATCAGGCCTTCGTCCTGCATGATTTTGCGCACTTCATCGACGATGCGGCGCTCCTGACGCACTGAGCCTTCACGATCCGGCAGCAGCGGCAGCATGTTGAACGCCAGCTGGCGGCCAAAAAAGTCATCTTCGTCGACGGGAATACCGTTCAGCAGCTTCGCGCTTTGCCCGGCCAGCGCATCGACCGCTTTTTTACCGCGAGCAGATACGGAGAGCAGGCTGGTGACGTTGATACGGGACAGGCCGCCGTCGTCGATCAGCGGTTTCAGGGCGGTCAGCAGCTGGCTGGTCAGGCTGTCCGGCACGGCGATAATGTTACGGTTGCGGTAATCCGCCAGCACGAACGGGTTCACGTCCGGCACCACCAGCGGCACGTCCGGCTCCAGCGCAAACAGGCCGCTCAGGTCGATGACCAGGCACCCGGCGTTAGTGGCTTCTTCCGCGTAAGAGGCCGAGGCTTCAACGCCCGCGGCGAAGAACGCCAGCTGCGCCTGCGTCCAGTCAAACTCAGCGGCATCCTGAACCATCACCGATTTACCGGCAAAACGCAGATGCTCGCCCGCGCTCTCGTTACGAGCCAGCGCATAAATATCGCCCACCGGGAACTGACGCTCAGCAAGGGTTTCAAGCAGGGCTTCGCCCACGGCGCCAGTGGCACCCAAAATGGCAATGTTCCAGCCTTCAGACATGGTGGTTTACTCCAGAAATAAAAAAGCGTCCCTGCCGGCGTGTCCGACAGGGAGCATTAAGAAGACATTAACGCGCCGGATGATGAACGGCGTTAAACCCGAGCTGATGCAGCAGCGTCGCCGCGTCGGCGTCATCGCACATCACGTACAGGGAAGACCATTCGCGACGCTCAAGATAATTTTTGCGCAGCTTGTCAAACTCACCCGGAACAGCCGCCACTTTTCGCAGCAGCGCGTCATCGCGGCGCACATCATACACTAAATGCACCAGCCTTTTGAGCGTAGCCTGATCGAGCGGGCCGTGCAGCGTAATGCGCCCAAATTCCGGGGCGGGCAGCAGCGTATCCAGCGCCACCTGCTGCGGCTTGCCGATAAACGCGCTGTAGGCCTCGAAGACCTGGGTGGTGCCGCGCGCCTTCCCTTCCAGTGTATACCCGGCGATATGCGCGGTGGCAACGTCCACTTTATTGAGAAGCGCGACGTTAAGATCCGGCTCTGGCTCCCAGACGTCCAGCACTACGCTCAGCGTCTGCCCTTCTTCCAGGCATTTCAGCAGCGCGGCGTTGTCCACCACCGGGCCACGGCAGGCGTTAATCAGGATCGTGCCCGCCTTCAGGCGGCGGATCAGGGCTTCATCGGCCAGGTGCAGCGATTTATACGGGCCGTCTTTGAACAGCGGCGTATGGAAGGTCAGGACGTCGCACTGCTCGACCAGCTCGTCGAGGGAGCGGAAATCGCCCGCATCGCCCTTATCCTTGCGCGGCGGATCGCACAGCAGCGTGCGGATGCCCAGGGCCTCCAGACGCTTTTGCAGGCGTCCGCCCACGTTGCCCACGCCAACAATGCCCACCGTGCGGTCTTTCAGGGCAAAACCGTCGCGCTCGGCCAGCATCAGCAGGGAAGAGAAAACGTACTCCACCACGGCAATCGCGTTGCAGCCCGGGGCGGCAGAAAAACCAATCCCCGCCTGGCTGAGCCCGCGGTCATCCACATGATCGGTCCCGGCCGTTGCCGTGCCGACAAATTTAACCGCTTTGCCGGCGAGCAGCGCCTCATTTACTTTGGTCACCGAACGCACCATCAGCGCGTCGGCATCGTCCAGTTCATCGACTGGGATCGGGCGACCCGGGACAGCCTTAACGTCACCCAGGCGGCTGAACAGCTCACGGGCGTAAGGCATATTTTCATCAACGAGGATTTTCACGTCTGAGTACCTGTTTGAGAGGAAGAAAACCCGTCAAGTGTGCCATAATCTCGCCGCCAGGCATATATGAAAACCTGGTTTACGGCGAGTAATGACTTTAAGGATTTTTGATGATGCAGCCCATTTCAGGTACGCCGCCACGCCCTCCGGGTGAAGGCCCCGCTACCCCCAATGCCGCAGGCGAACAGCCGCTCTCCACGCAACAGCGCACCGTGCTGGAGCGTCTGATCACGCGCCTGATAGCCCTCACCTCGCAGCAGAACGCGGAGGTCTGGGCCGGGGTGAAGCATGATTTAGGGGTAAGGAACGATGCGCCGTTACAGTCGCGCCACTTTCCTGCCGCCGAGCAAAACCTGAATCAGCGCCTGAATAACGCGCAGCAGAATCACACCACTCGCCAGATGATCTCCCAGCTGACCGAGCTGTTAGGGCAAGGCAATAACCGTCAGGCGGCGAGCGATTTTATTCGCCAGCAGTACGGGCAAACCGCCCTCAGCCAGCTGACGCCGGAGCAGCTTAAAACCGTGCTGACGCTGCTTCAGACCAATCAGCTGGCCATCCCTCAGCCGCAGCAGCGCCCGGCAACCGAACGCTCGCTGCTGCCCGCCGAGCACAACACGCTGAATCAGATGGTGACCAAACTCGCCGCGGCAACGGGCGAATCGTCAAAACTGATCTGGCAGTCGATGCTGGAGTTATCCGGCGTGAAGGCGGGCGAGCTGATCCCGGCCAAACAGTTTACCCATCTGGTGACCTGGCTTCAGGCGCGCCAGACGCTGAGCACCCAGACCGCGCCGACGCTGCATTCGGTGCAGGCGGCGCTTAAACAGCCGCTGGAGCCGCATGAGTTTGAAGCCGTGAGGGATTATGCGCAGCAGACCTGGCAGGCAACGCCGCAGACGGTGCTGACGACCGCGCAGGTGCAGGATGTGCTCAATCAGATATTCGTGCGCCGCGCCGAGCGCGAAGGCGGCGTGCCGGACGTGCGCAATATCCAGCCGATCTACAGCCCGCTGTTTGCGCCCGTTGTGGAAACCTTCAGAAATCTGTCTGCGCGACCGGGATTGATGTTTATTGCGCTGATGGTTGCGCTGGCGCTTTTCTGGCTGGTTGCGTGATATTTTGCCCGGTGGCGCTGCGCTTACCGGGCCTACAACAGCTTGAAACGTAGGCCGGGTAAGGCGCAGCCGCCACCCGGCAACAACGGCTCAGGCTCTGCGAAACGCCACCAGTGTCACCACAATCCCCACGACCGCGGAAACCGCACCGGCGAGAAAGACCGACGGATAGCCAAACGAGGTGGCTAAGACTCCAGCCAGCGGCCCGGTGATCCCGTACGAGATGTCCTGAAACGCGGCGTACCCGCCCAGCGCCGTGCCGCGCACCTGCGGCGGTACGCGTTTAACCACCTCAACCCCAAGCGCCGGGAAGATCAACGAACAGCCGCACCCGGTCAGCGCCGCGCCAAGTAACGCGATGGACGCCACGGGCGCCTGCCAGAGCAGCACCAGCCCGGCCGTTTCGATCGCCAGCGAGGCCACCGCCACCTTCACGCCGCCGTAGCGATCCGGCATCCAGCCGAACAGCACGCGCATCAGCACAAACGCGCCGCCGAACGCGGTCAGCGTAAAGCCCGCCATCGCCCAGCCGCGGCTCATAAAGTAGAGCGACACAAACGTACCAATGACCGCAAAGCCCACGCCCTGTAACGCCAGACCCAGGCCCGGCTGCCAGATTTTACCCACCACGCTCAGCAGCGACGGACGTTCGCCTTTATGGGCCGGAACTTTTCGCACCGTGCCGTTAAACGCCCAGGCCACCAGCGGCAGCACCATGGTGGTTGCGGCAAGGGCGGCAAACCCAAAGTGGCTGTGGATCACCAATCCCAGCGGCGCACCGGCGGCCAGCGCGCCGTAAATCGCCATCCCGTTCCAGGACATCACCTTGCCGGAACGCGCCGGGCCAACCAGCCCCATTCCCCAGGTCAGCGTCCCGGTCAGAAGCTGGCTTTCGCCAAAGCCCAGAATCAGCCGCCCGACAATCAGCAGTGCAAATTTATAGATAGCATCGACCGGCAGCAGCGCGGCCAGGAGCCACGCCCCGCCCGCCAGCGCGCAGGCAAACATTCCCTGTAGAGCCGAACGTTTCGCGCCGTGCTGATCCGCCAGCCGCCCCGCATAGCCGCGCGTTAAGACGGTCGCCAGAAACTGGATCCCCACCGCCACGCCGACCAGCGTGTTGCCGTAGCCCAGCTCCTGGTGCACAAACAGCGGGATAACCGGCAGCGGCAGGCCAACGGTCATGTAGGTCAGGAATACCGCAAACGCGATACGAAACAGCGAGACATTCGCAGAAGAGGCGTTCTCGGCAGAAGTAGCGACAGTCATGCAAACTCCGGATAAAGGCATAAAAAAAGGGAGCCATCAGGCTCCCTTCTACTATACATTCAAAAACTTAAGCTTTCAGCTTACGCATCACCAGCGTGGCGTTGGTGCCGCCAAAACCGAAGCTGTTGGACATGACCGTGGTCAGCGTCGCGTCGGTTGGTTTGGTGACGATGTTCAGGCCAGCCGCCTGCTCGTCCAGCTCTTCAACGTTGATGCTTGGGGCGATAAAGCCGTGTTCCAGCATCAGCAGAGAGTAGATCGCTTCCTGCACGCCAGCCGCACCCAGAGAGTGACCGGTCATGGCTTTGGTTGCAGAGATTGCCGGGCTGTTGTCGCCAAACACTTCGCAGATTGCGCCCAGCTCTTTCACGTCGCCTACCGGAGTAGAGGTACCGTGGGAGTTCAGGTAGTCGATTGGGGTATCAACGCCCTGCATCGCCATCTTCATGCAGCGAACCGCGCCTTCACCTGATGGAGCAACCATGTCTGCGCCGTCAGAGGTTGCGCCGTAGCCAACGATCTCAGCGTAGATGTGTGCGCCACGGGCCAGAGCGTGTTCCAGCTCTTCAACCACAACCATACCGCCGCCGCCAGCGATGACGAAGCCGTCACGGTGTGCGTCATAGGTACGGGAGGCTTTTTCCGGGGTTTCGTTGTATTTGGTGGACAGAGCGCCCATCGCGTCGAACTCACAGGCCATTTCCCAGCCCAGCTCTTCGCCGCCGCCAGCAAATACGATGTCCTGTTTACCCAACTGGATCTGCTCAACCGCGTTACCGATACAGTGTGCGGAGGTCGCACAGGCGGAGCTGATGGAGTAGTTCACGCCGTGGATTTTGAACGGCGTCGCCAGGCACGCGGAAACCGCTGAGCCCATTGCTTTCGTCACAACGTACGGACCTACAGCTTTCAGACCACGCGGGCTACGCATTGCATCAGCACCGAAAACCTGTGCTTTAGACGAGCCGCCGGAACCTGCAATCAGGCCTACACGCGGGTTGTTCTGGTAAACCTCAGCGGTCAAACCAGCGTCAGCAATCGCTTCCTGCATGGAGAGGTAAGCATAAATAGAGGCATCGTTCATGAAACGAACCACTTTACGGTCAATCAAACCGGTGGTGTCCAGTTTGACGTTACCCCATACGTGGCTACGCATACCTGAATCTTTAAACTCTTCAGAGAAAGTGATCCCGGAGCGTCCTTCACGCAGAGATGCCAGGACTTCCTGCTGGTTATTACCGATGCTGGAAACAATGCCCAGGCCAGTAATCACTGCACGTTTCATTCAATACCTCTGTAAGTCGCACTAAATAAGTTTCGAGTCGCACAATAGCGTACACTTGTACGCCGAACAAGTCCGATCAGCGATTTTCTGCGGAAATTTGCGCCAGCGGACGCACATCGTTAAGATCGTGCCACTGCCTGCCAGACGAGTAACTTACGTGAAACAAAACGCTATACAACCCGCCAACCTCGAATTCAACGCTGAGGGTACACCTGTTTCCCGAGATTTCGATGATGTCTACTTTTCTAATGATAACGGACTTGAAGAAACGCGTTATGTTTTCCTTGAAGGAAACCACCTCAGCGCCCGTTTTCCGGACCATCCGCGCAACCTTTTCGTGGTGGGTGAAAGCGGGTTTGGCACCGGCCTGAATTTCCTGACCCTCTGGCAGGCATTCGATCGTTTTTGCGCACAACAGCCTGAGGCAACGCTTCAACGATTACATTTCATCAGTTTTGAGAAATTCCCGCTCACCGCCCACGACCTGAAGCTGGCGCACCAGCGCTGGCCGGAGCTTGCCCCCTGGGCAGAGCAGCTTCAGGCCCAGTGGCCGCCCGCACTCGGCGGCTGCTATCGTCTGGTGCTGGACGGCGGGCGCGTAACCCTCGACTTATGGCTCGGGGATATCAACGACCTCACCGATAAGCTCGATGATTCGATGCGGCAGAAGGTGGATGCGTGGTTCCTGGACGGTTTCGCCCCCGCCAAAAACCCGGACATGTGGAGCCAGCATCTTTTCAACGCGATGGCGCGACTGGCGCGTCCTGGGGCGACGCTTGCGACCTTTACCTCGGCAGGCTTCGTGCGCCGTGGGTTGCAGGAAGCGGGCTTTACCATGCAAAAAACCAAAGGTTTTGGCCGCAAGCGCGACATGCTGGTTGGGGTAATGGAAAACGCGCTGGATACGCCCGCGCAAACCCCATGGTTTGCCCGTACTGCCAGCGCCTCCCGTGAAGCGGCGATTATCGGCGGCGGCGTTGCCAGCGCCCTGCTCTCCCTCGCCCTTGTCCATCGCGGCTGGCAGGTAACCCTTTACTGCGCCGACGATGCCCCCGCCACGGGCGCGTCCGGCAACCGTCAGGGGGCGCTCTATCCGCTGTTAAGCGCGCAGGATCCGGCGCTGAGCCAGTTCTTCCCGGCGGCGTTCACCTTCGCCCGTCGCCTGTACGATTCGCTGCCGGTCGCGTTCGATCGTGACTGGTGCGGCGTGACGCAGCTCGGCTGGGATAAAAAGAGCCAGCATAAGATCGCGCAGATGCTCTCGCTCGGTCTGCCGCCGGAGATTGCCCGCGCGGCGAATGCGCAGGAGATACTCGCCTCAACCGGCGTCGACACCGGCTGCGACGGCATTCAGTACCCGCTCGGCGGCTGGCTGTGCCCGGCGGAGCTCACGGCGGGCGCTATTGCGCTGGCGCAAACGCGCGGGCTGACGGTGCATTACGGTCGCGAGGTCGCCTCTCTCTCGCAAGAAACGCAGTGGACGTTAACCTTTGCCGACGGCACACGGGCGCAGCACGACTGCGTGGTGCTGGCAAACGGGCATAGCATCAATCAGTTTGCCCAGACGGAAAAACTGCCGGTCTCTCCGGTGGGTGGTCAGGTGAGCCATGTTCCGGGCGCGCCGCAGCTCAGCAAGCTTAAGCAGGTGCTCTGCTACGACGGCTATCTGACCCCGCAAAACCCGTCCAACGGCCATCACTGCATCGGCGCGAGCTACCATCGCGGTGAAACGGACACGCAGTATCGCGAAGAGGATCAGCAGCAGAATCGCCAGCGCTTGCTGGACTGTTTCCCGCAGGCGGAGTGGGCAAAAGAGGTGGATATCAGCGCGGGAGAGGCCCGCTGCGGCGTTCGCTGCGCGACCCGCGATCATCTGCCGATGTCGGGCAGCGTGCCGGACTACGAGGCTACGCTTTCGGCCTATCAGGATCTGGTCGACAATAAAGACAGCGCGGTTTCTGCGCCGGTTTATCCGGAACTGTACATGCTGGGCGGTTTAGGTTCGCGTGGGCTGTGTTCGGCGCCGCTGCTGGCTGAAGTGTTAGCCGCGCAAATGAGCGATGAGCCGATCCCGCTGGACAGGGTGACGCTGGCGGGGCTGAATCCGAATCGCCTGTGGGTGCGGAAACTGCTGAAAGGGAAAAGGGTTAAGTAGGGTGCGGCCTGTAGCCCTCACCCCGGCCCTCTCCCACAGGGAGAGGGGGATAAGACACTTACTTCGCTTTCGCCTGCTGGAACAAATTGTCCCACATGCCCAGCACTAAGGTCTGGTCACGCGGCGAAAGCTCGCCTGCCTGAATCGCTTTCTCCAGGCTGCGGGTAACTTCGTCGTGCACGGCCTGGGCAGAGTGATCGTCACCCGCTTCCAGCTCGGCAACCGCCAGCGTCAGGTGACCACGCAGATAACCGCTGGCGAACAGCTCATCATCACTGGCGTGTTCCACCATGTCATCAATTAACGCCAGAATGCGCGATTCAAATTCTGCGATCATCTTCTTTCCTCTGTTAAATATCTTCCGGCCACGGGAAGCATTCCGCCGTGATCTCCGGCGTGTGATAATAATTCTGTAAGGCCTTGATAAAGCGCGCCGGACGTTCCGGGATGCCCTTCTCAAGATACTCCATCACCTGCGCGTGAACGCGGCGCTGAAACACGATACGGTCCGGCTCGAAATCGCCTTCAAGGTTGTCGCAGCTGACGTTAAACGGATACCCGGCCGCCACGCAGAATAGCCAGTCAAAGGCCTGAGGTTTAACCTCAACGTCCTCAAACTGCCCCTGCGTCGCCGCGTCGCGCCCGTCCGGGCAGTACCAGTATCCAAAGTCCACCAGCTCGCGACGGGCTTTTCCGGCGATACACCAGTGCGAAATCTCGTGCAGCGCGCTGGCGTAAAAGCCGTGCGCAAACACGATGCGGTTGTAGGGAACGTCCGCATCAGCAGGAAGATAGATCGGTTCGTCGTCGCCTTTAATCAGACGGGTATTAAAATCATCAGCAAAGCAGCCGTCGAAGATCTCAACCAGCTGTTCGTATTTATGCGTACTGTTCATTAGTTCATCCCCAACCAGTGGAGGATCTCCTGTCCGTGGCTGTCATAAAGTAGCTTGGCACTCATCACCGCCGATACGATAACGATCATCGGGCGGATCAGCTTTTGCCCCTTGCTCAATACCAGACGCGAGCCCGCGCGCGCGCCCAAAAACTGTCCTGCCATCATCACAAATCCGGTCGCCCAGATAACCTTGCCGCCAATGATAAACAGCAGCAGGCCGCCGACGTTGGACGTGGCGTTCAGCACTTTGGCATGGGCGGTGGATTTCGCGAGGTTGAACCCGGCCAGCGTCACAAAGGCCAGCGCATAAAACGAGCCCGCGCCCGGGCCGAAGAAACCGTCGTAAAAGCCCACGCAGCCGCCCGCAATAAGCGCAAACGGCAGGCCGTACAGACGATGCTGACGGTCTTCTTCACCCAGCTTAGGCATCAGCAGGAAATAGAGGCCAATGCAGATCACCAGAATCGGCAGGATCTGGCGCAAAATATCCGACTGGACGTGCTGCACCAGCAGCGCACCCGAGGTGGAACCGATGAAGGTCATCAGGATATTGAGCTTTTGATCGGCGAGGTTCACCACCTTGCGGCGGATAAAGTAGAGCGATGCGGAGAGCGATCCCCCGCATGCCTGAAGCTTGTTGGTGGCCAGCGCCTGCGCCGGGCTCATACCCGCCGCCAGCAGCGCCGGGACGGTCAGTAAACCGCCCCCGCCCGCCAGCGCGTCAATGAAACCGGCAAGCATGGCAACAAAAAACAGCACCACCAGCAGCATCGGTGACACCATAAACAGATCGACGAAGTTATCCATCAGAGTACATGCTCATCCAGTAGCGCCTGGCAGGAAGGCGGCAACGGAGGCGGTGTCTTCTTCTCAGGCTTAGAGGTTCCAGGTTTAGCGGGTTCAAACCAGCTTTGCAGCTCAGCGCCGCAGCCATCGCCCGGCGGCGGTAACGGCTGATCTTCGCACTCCAGGCTGTTCGCCGGACAACGCAGGCGAACGTGCATATGCGCACGATGCTGGAACCACGGGCGCACTTTACGCAGCCAGTCGCGATCGGTGCCCGCATCCAGGCAGAGCTGCTGCTTGATGGCCGGGTTCACAAAAATGCGCGTCACGTCGTTATCTTTTGCCGCCAGCTTGATCATGCTGGAGACATCCTGCGTCCAGAGCGTCTGCACTACGCTTTTGCCGTCGCGGGAAACCAAATCTAGCGCCTGCGGCCTCAGCAGTTGCGAAGCACTCCAGCGGTTTTTAGGCAGTTGCAGGAAGATATCAACGTCCAGTCCGGTCTGGTGGCTGGCGTGCCCACCGTTGAAGCGCCCGCCCGCAGGCATCCCCATATCGCCAATCAGCATGGTGCCCAGCCCCAGATTGTGGACCTGGTTACCCAGACGCTGGATGAACAGCACCAGATCCGGGTGGCCGAAGTAGCGACGCTGATCGGTACGCATCACCTGATAGGTATCGGACTGGAGCGGCAGATCCTGAGCGCCCACGATACAGCCGTTCGAGAACGCGCCAATCGACTGCGCGCTCCCCGCCACAGGATGGGTGATTTTTTGCCACGGGGTGGCGGCCTGACTGGCTCCGCTGGCGAGCAGCGCCAGCAGAGCAATTGCGGTTTTTTTCATGTTTACCAGCGTGGAATGGTGGTCGTCACATCCGCATTCTGCGCGCGCTGGCGCAGGAAGTGATCCATCAGCACGATCGCCAGCATCGCTTCGGCGATCGGCACGGCGCGGATCCCCACGCACGGATCGTGACGTCCTTTGGTGATCATCTCAACTTCTTCGCCCGCGCGGTTAATCGTGTGGCCCGGCACGGTAATGCTTGAGGTCGGTTTCAGCGCGATATTGGCGACAATTTGCTGCCCGCTGCTGATGCCGCCAAGAATGCCGCCCGCGTGGTTGCTCTGGAAGCCCTGAGTGGTAATCTCGTCGCGATTCTGACTGCCGCGCAGCGCGACCACGTCAAAACCATCGCCGATTTCTACGCCCTTCACCGCGTTGATGCTCATCAGCGCGTGGGCAATGTCGGCGTCCAGACGGTCAAATACCGGCTCGCCCCAGCCTGCCGGCACGCCGTCGGCGACGACGGTCACTTTCGCACCGATGGAGTCGCCCTCTTTTTTCAGGCCGCGCATCAGTTCGTCGAGCGCTTCAAGCTTATCGGCATCGGCGCAGAAGAACGGGTTTTGTTCAACCTGTTCCCAGTCTTTGATCGCCAGCGGAATGTCGCCCATCTGGGTCAGACAGCCGCGAATAACGATGCCAAATTTCTGTGCCAGATATTTTTTGGCGATAGCACCTGCCGCCACGCGCATCGCGGTTTCGCGCGCGGAGGAACGTCCGCCGCCGCGATAGTCGCGAAAACCGTATTTTTGCTCGTAGGTGTAATCGGCGTGACCCGGGCGGAACACATCTTTAATGGCGCCGTAATCCTGGGAACGCTGGTCGGTGTTTTCAATCAGCAAACCAATGCTGGTGCCGGTGGTGCGGCCTTCAAAAACGCCGGAGAGAATTTTGACCTGGTCCGGCTCGCGACGCTGCGTGGTGTAGCGAGAGGTGCCGGGGCGGCGGCGGTCAAGATCGTGCTGTAAATCGGCTTCGGTCAGTTCGATGCCTGGCGGGACGCCATCAACGATGCAGCCCAGCGCCAGCCCGTGCGACTCACCGAACGTGGTCACGCGGAATAATTGTCCAATACTGTTTCCTGCCATCACGGCTCCGCTGTCGTTATTTGTGTTTGAGCGTTGTGAAACGGGCCGAAGCCCGCTGGATTAATCTTTATAGATGCTGAAATGTTCACGCGCGTCGAGAAGCTGCGCTTTGGTCAGCATAAAGACGCCGTCACCGCCGTTATCGAACTCAAGCCAGGTGAACGGCACATCCGGGTACTGCTCTATCAGATGTACCATGCTGTTGCCGACTTCACAAATCAGAACGCCGTCATCGGTCAGGTAGTCCGGCGCGCAGGCCAGAATGCGGCGCGTCAGCTTCAGGCCATCGGAACCCGAGGCCAGGCCCAGCTCCGGCTCATGACGATATTCGTTTGGCAAATCCGACATGTCTTCTGCATCCACATACGGCGGATTGGTAACGATCAGATCGTATTGCAGCGTCGGCAGGTCGCGGAACAGGTCAGAGCGGATTGGCGTCACGTGATGGATCAGGCCGTGCTCTTCGATGTTGTGCTCGGTTACCGCCAGCGCGTCGGTGGAGATATCTACGGCATCAACTTCGGCCTCCGGGAAGGCGTAGGCGCAGGCAATGGCGATGCAGCCGCTGCCGGTACACATATCCAGAATGTGCTGCGGCTGATGGTTAATCAGGCCGTCGAAGTGATTGTTGATCAGCTCACCAATCGGTGAACGCGGCACCAGCACGCGCTCGTCCACGTAGAATTCGTGGCCGCAGAACCAGGCTTTGTTGGTCAGATAGGCGACCGGAATACGCTCGTTGACGCGGCGGATCACTCGCTCGACGATGCGGTGTTTTTCGCTGGAGGTCAGGCGCGCGGTGCGCATATCTTCAGGAATATCGAGAGGCAGATAGAGCGAGGGCAGAACCAGCTGAACGGCCTCATCCCACGGGTTATCCGTGCCGTGTCCGTACCAGATATTGGCGGCGCTGAAGCGGCTAACGGACCAGCGCAACATGTCCTGTATGGTGTGCAGCTCGTTTACTGCTTCATCGACAAAAATTTTATCCACTCTTTCCTCCAGGGCACGCTCGCATAATTTTCGGCGGCTAGTTTGCCATGAAGACGCCGATAAATCAGCAATGACGCGTACCGCTTGAGGTTAAAAAATGCATTTAGTCAGGTACACTAGCGGAAATCAGAGATGAGACAGGCTAATGAAAAAGAAAACCACGCTCAGCCAGGAGGATCAGGCGCTCTTCCGTCAGCTCATGACCGGAACGCGTGAAATCAAGCAGGACACCCTCGTCCACCGCCCGATTCGCAAGAAAGTGTCCGAAGTCCCGGTTAAACGCTTATTGCAGGAACAGGCCGATAACAGCCACTATTTTTCGGACGAATTTCAGCCGCTGCTCAATACTCAGGGCGCGGTGAAGTACGTGCGCGAAGACGTCAGCCATTTTGAGCTGAAGAAATTACGCCGGGGGGATTATTCGCCGGAGCTGTTTCTCGATCTGCACGGCTTAACGCAGATGCAGGCGAAACAGGAATTGGGGGCATTGATTGCCGCCTGTCGCCGTGAACATGTCTTTTGCGCCTGCGTGATGCACGGCCACGGGAAACATATTCTCAAGCAACAGACCCCGCTGTGGCTGGCGCAGCACCCGCACGTGATGGCGTTTCATCAGGCACCCAAAGAGTACGGCGGAGATGCCGCATTACTGGTGCTGATTGAAGTAGAAGAGTGGCAGCCGCCAGAGCTGCCCTGACAGACTGGTGGGGAACCCCGCCAGCAGCGCGTCACGTCAAATGGCTTTTGCCATCTTCAGGTTGCACGGACTCATTTGCCAGTTAAATACCCCTTTGCCCGTTTCGTCGAGGGTGACGTTAGCAATGGCAGAGGTCGTAAACATCGGTGGCGTTTCGCTCGGGCACAGCTCAGAGACCAGATACCCCACCAGCGGCAGGTGCGAAATCACCAGCGCCGAGGAGACACCTTCGTTGCACAGCGCCTGAAGGTATGCGCTGACAAGGCCCACATCGCCGCACGGCGTGAGTTCCGGAAGGACATCCACGCTGGTCGGCAGGTTCATACACTCCCCTACCACGTCCAGCGTCTGTTCCGCACGCAGGAACGGACTCACCAGGACGCGTTCGATGTCCACTTTTTGGCCTTTGAGCCAGGTCGCCATCTGACGAGATTCGTCGCAGCCACACACGGTTAAAGGACGTACTGAGTCACTGGCGGCATCGAGTGCCGCGTCGCCGTGACGCATGATAAAAACTTGCATATTGCACCGCTTTTGTTAACCAGAAGCACCAGCGCTGGCTGCCCGCGAAAAACATCCGGGAGGCAGGAACCTGGTGGCCGGGCATTGTGCCTGATCCATTCGGTGAATGAAACGCTGTTTTTTACCTCAATGGCGTAAGTATAGTCAATCTCTGTTTACAATTTCGCCAGAACAGGTTCATTCACCTCGGGATTTACGCTTCTTTGACCTTAACTTACAGGGTCAGTTTCCCTTGCGGACCAAAATGTTTGACCGCGTTCCGCCATCTGCAATAAAAGGTCACAAGGTGTAAACCGCGACCCGTACTGCGTGGCAAGACGTTGCAGGATAGCAACCACTTCATCCGGTCCGAGGGTGTCCATATAGCGGAACGGGCCGCCAAGGAACGGCGGGAAACCAATACCAAATACCGCACCGATGTCGCCATCGCGCGCGCTTTTAATCACCTGCTCACCGTAGCAGCGCGCCGCTTCGTTAAGCATCATCATCACGCAGCGTTCAGCACACTGAAGTGCCAACAGTTTTCCCTGCCCGCTTGCGGAAATAAGCCCATAAACTGAAGGGTCGACCTGTTTCTTGCTTTTACGCCCTTTCGCCGCGTAAAGATAGAAACCGCGCTGATTTTTTCTGCCTTTGCGATCGTCCTTCAAAATTGCTGAAACAATGTTTGCAGGCGGGCTGAAACGATCGCCATACGCGGCTTCGAGCACAGGTATAATTTTAGTGCCGGTATCAATTCCCACCTCATCCAAAAGTTGGATTGGGCCGACCGGGAAACCAAACTTCACCAGCGCCTCATCAACGTGTTCGATCTTCTCGCCTTCCGTCAGCAGCCGCATCGCCTCGTTGATATAGGGCGCTAGAATGCGGTTGACGTAAAAACCGGCTTTGTCCGCCACCACAATCGGCGTTTTGCCCTGCATTTTGGCAAGCTTCACCACGGTGGCCACGGTCTGCGGGCTGGTTGCAACGTGCGGGATCACTTCCACCAGCGGCATTTTCTCGACCGGGCTGAAGAAGTGCAGGCCAATCACCTGCTCAGGACGCGCGGCCTCGGCGGCGATATCCCCAATCGGCAATGACGAGGTGTTAGAGGCGAAAATAGTGTGCGGCGCGCAGTTCGCCTCCACTTCCGCCACCATCTTTTGCTTAAGGGCTAAGTCCTCAAACACCGCTTCAATCACAATGTCGCGATGGCTAAAGCCGCTGTAATCGGTAGTGCCTGAAATCATCGACAGCACTTTGTCACGCTCGCTGGCCTTGATATGGCGGCGTTTTACCTTTTGATCAAGGAGCTGCCAGCTGTATTGCAGGGCGTGGTTAATGCCTTTCGGGTTGATGTCTTTGATTCGCACGGGCAATTTGCCTTTGCTGGCGGTGACAAACGCAATGCCGCCGCCCATCAGACCGCCCCCGAGCACGCCCGCCGAACGCAGCGGCGCAGGAGGGGCGTCGCTGCCCGGATCTTTTTTGACCTCCGTACTAGCGAAGAAGATGCTGCGAAGCGCCTGCGACTGCGGCGTCATCGCCAGCTCGCCAAAGGCTCTGGCTTCTGCGGCGTAACCGCTGCTGCTGCCCTGGGCCAGTCCGGTTTCGATAACCTCCAGAATGCGGTTCGCCGCCGGATAGTTACCTTTGGTCTTGTGCTCTGTTTTTTTACCCACCATCCTGAACAGCAGCGCCCGGCCCAGCGGCCCGGCAAGGATGCGCTCCCGCACCGGCAAAGGACGTTTTGCCTGACGACCTTTCAGCGCCAGTTCGGCGGCGGCGTCCAGCAGTATAGACGGTGCGACCACGTCATCGACCAGACCGGCCTTCAGCGCCTGACGAGGGCGAAGCTGTTTGCCGGTTAAGATCATCTCCAGCGCCGTGCTGACCCCCACCAGACGCGGCAGGCGCTGCGTCCCGCCGGAGCCGGGCAAAAGCCCCAGCTGCACCTCGGGTAAGCCTAAAACGGTTTTTGCGTCGTCGGTGCAAATCCTGCGGTGACAGGCCAGCGCCAGCTCCAGCCCGCCGCCAAGGCAGGCACCGTGGATCGCCGCGATAACCGGGATCGATAAGCCGTTGATCTCCGCCATCACCTGCTGGCCCTGACGCGCCAGATCTTCAGCTTCCTGCGCGCTTTGCGCCCGGGCGATCATGTTGATATCCGCCCCGGCGATAAAGTTGTCGGGCTTGGCGGAGATAAACACCAGCCCTTTAAGCGTTTTGTCCTCGCGGATCTGCTTCAAGATTGCCCGCACCTGAACGCCGAACTCGGCCTTTAGGGTATTCATCTTTTCGCCAGGCACATCAATGGTGACCACCGCCACGTTGTCCGGGCGAATCGTCAGGGTGAATGCTGATGTCATTTCCATTATTCCGCCTCCAGAACCATTGCCGCACCCAGCCCACCCGCCGCACAGGCGGTTACCAGCCCAAAGCCGCCGCCGCGACGACGTAATTCATGCAGCGTTTGAGCGATCATGCGCGCGCCGGTAGCCGCAAACGGGTGACCGTAAGCGATGGAGCCGCCCAGCACGTTGAATTTGCTCTCGTCCACCTCGCCCGTCGCATGAGCGCGTCCTAACACCTCGCGGGCAAATTTGTCGCTTGCCAGCAGCTGAACGTTTGCCAGCGTCTGCGCGGCAAAGGCTTCGTGCATATCAATCAGGGTTAAATCGGCAAGGGTTAAGCCCGCACGCTCCAGCGCCAGGGGCGTGGACCAGGCTGGCCCTAACAGCATGTCCTGCCAGACGTCAATCGCCGTAAAGGCGTAGCTGCGCAGATAGCCCAGCGGCGTAATGCCCAGCTCTTTCGCGCGGGATTCGGTCATCAGGATCACCGCCGCGGCACCGTCGGTCAGCGGCGTACTGTTCGCCGCCGTCACCGTACCGTGCTTGCGGTCAAACGCCGGGCGCAGCTTCGCATAATCAGCAAGCGTCGAGCTGCCGCGAATGTTGTTATCTTCCACCAGCGGCTCACGGTACGGGGGAACGTAGGCCGTCATGACTTCATCAGTAAGTTTGCCTTCGGCCCAGGCTTTTGCGGCAAGCTGATGCGAGCGGTGCGCCAGCGCATCCTGCTGCTCGCGGGTGATGGCGTAGGTTTTCGCCATCTGCTCGGCGGTGTCGCCCATGCGCAGGCCGGTGGAGTATTCAGCCACCGCGGGCGGGACGGGCATCAGATCGCGCAAGCGCAGGCGCGAGAAGAGCTTGAGGCGTTGGCCCGTGGTACGCGCTTTATTAACGTCCACAAGAATGCGCGCGAGCTTTTTGCTCACGCCAATCGGCAGGACGGAGGAGGAGTCTGCGCCGCCAGCGATCCCGGCGCGGATGGTGCCCGCCATCAGGCTTTCCGCGACGTTTGCCACCGCCTGGAAGCTGGTTGCACAGGCGCGGCTCACGCTGTAGGCATCGGTATGCACGTTCATGCCGGTACCGAGAACAATTTCTCGGGCGATGTTGGGCGCTTCCGGCATCTGAACTACCTGGCCAAACACCAGCTGTTCAATGACCTCCGGCGGAATTTCGCTGCGGGCCAGCATCTCCCCCACCACCATTTTTCCCAGATCGACCGCAGGTATGCCGTGATAGGCCGTCGCCTGACGCGCAAACGGCGTGCGCAATCCGCTGACGATAGCGATGCGATCGCCCTGCCGGGTGATAAGCGGTAATGCCTGACTCATAACTCTCCCCTGTAAATAAATACTCAGAACATAAAGTGGTCTGACCTGATAACAGTCTTAACCATTTTTTTACATTGAGCCAATCGGGGAAACAAAAAATTGCGAGGTAAAACACAGAGAAAAAAAAGAAAATGCCCCTGCATGGCAGAGGCATTTGTGCGGTATGTTGCCGGGTGGCGGCGTTGCCTTACCCGGCCTACGAAAGAGAATCTCTTCAGGCCGCAGAAATCAACGCAGGCCCAGCTGGAAAATCAGCGTTTCGGCTTCACAGGCGAAAACAAAGTCGATATCCAGCTTCACGCCGCCATCCACGTCGGTGAAGGTTGGTTTGATATCGCACGGATCGGATTCAACGTCACGCGCGCGCTTGCTCAGTGCGGCCAGGGTCTCTTCCGCTTCTGCACGGTTGGTGAACACGCGGCTGTAAGAGGCGGTGCAATCGGTGTTGTCCATAATGGTGCCAACATCCATACAGCAGCAAACCGGGGTTTCATCAGCACTGCATTTACTCATATTCATTTTCCTCTCTGATTGCGACGAGCGCGAGATAAACACGTTGCCGATATTTTACGCCCCGATGAAATGGGGCTCCAGTCGTTAATGGCGCAAAGTGAGAGAAGTGACCAATATCACACTTAAAAATGATCCAGAACAAAAATCACCTTTCTGGGTGAGCCGCACTGGTCACAAATTTGCCACCCAGATCCCGTTTCGTGAAACATGTTTGAAAATATTAATAAACAAACTTGCAACATCATATCTGGTCAGACCTATACTCTCGCCACTGGTCTGATTTGTATGTCATACCGCAGACCCTACACTTCGCGCTCCTGTTACGGTATGTAACAATTATTGAATAAAAATAACTCAATGAGGTTATGGTCATGAGCCAGAAAACCCTGTTTAACAAGACTGCATTAGCAGTTGCAGTGGCAATAGTCTCTACGTCCGCCTGGTCCGCGGGCTTCCAGCTTAACGAATTTTCTTCCTCTGGCCTTGGCCGCGCATATTCCGGGGAAGGTGCCATTGCCGATGACGCAGGCAATGCAAGCCGCAACCCGGCACTGATCACAATGTTTGATCGCCCTACCTTTTCCATCGGTGCTGTTTACATTGATCCTGATGTCAACATCACCGGCAAATCCTCCTTAACCGGGCAGAGTGCAGACCAGGACAACATCGCGCCAAGCGCATGGGTGCCGAACATGCACTTTGTTATGCCTATCAACGATCAGTTTGGTTGGGGTGCATCTGTTACCTCTAACTACGGTCTGGCAACGGAATTTGGTAATAACTACGAAGCAGGGATCTACGGCGGTAAAACCGACCTGCAAACCCTGAACCTGAACCTGAGCGGTGCATACCGTCTGGACAGCAACTGGAGCTTCGGCTTAGGGTTTGATGCCGTTTACGCGAAAGCGAAAATCGAGCGTTATGCCGGTTCACTCGGCCCAATGTTGGCAGGTCAGCTCTCCGGTGCGGTGCCGCCTTCCTATCTCGAAGGGATTGATTCCGCTGATGACCAGATTGCTCATCTGAAAGGTGATGAATGGGGCTTCGGCTGGAACGCCGGCATCCTTTATGAGCTGGATAAAAATAACCGTTGGGGTCTGACCTACCGTTCAGAAGTGAAAATCGACTTTGACGGCGATTATAAAAGCTCCATTAACCCAAACCTGAGCACCATTCTGGGTAATATGGGTCTGGCCGGTCTGCCAGCAGGCACTGGCGGCAGAACGGAGAATGGCTCTCTGTCTCTGCATCTGCCAGAAATGTGGGAAGTGTCCGGCTATAACCGCGTTGCGCCACAATGGGCCGTTCACTATAGCCTAACCTACACCAGCTGGAGTCAGTTCCAGGAGCTGAAAGCGACGGGCGATAATGGCCAGACGCTGTTCTATAAAGATGAAAGCTTCAAAGATGCTTATCGTATCGCACTGGGTACAACCTACTACTACGATAAGAACTGGACCTTCCGTACCGGTATCGCCTTTGATGACAGCCCGGTTCCGGCCGACAAGCGCTCCATCTCCATTCCGGATCAGGACCGTCTGTGGCTGAGCGCCGGTATGACCTACGCATTTAACGAAGACGCCTCAATCGACGTAGGTGCATCTTACATGCACGGTCAGAACGTGAGCTTCACCGAGGGTGAAGGCCCGGCGGCATATACCTTCCATTCTGACGGTAAAGCCTGGCTGTTCGGGACAAACTTCAACTACGCGTTCTAATCGCGCAGATATTAAAAAAGGTGAGCATTGCTCACCTTTTTTATTTATTCCGAATCGATATCTTTTAATTCGTTTTCGATAGCCTTCGCGTTCGGATTGTCTTCCGGCTTCAGCTTACCGCCGTTGGCGATAAAGTCGTGGTTCTGGAAGTAAGCTTCACGCACCATAATGTAAGGATCGGAAGACTGACGCAGCAGACCGTCGGAATCCAGCAGCTGTGCGCGCGTTTCAATCCCTTCTACCGTCCACTTACCAATCGACAGCGGCCACGTCAGCCATGACAGCACCGGATAGAGCGTATCGACCATATCGCCGCCGTCATCACGAACCGTAAAGCTACCATAGAACGGCAGGTGTACATACGGGCCATAACCCACGCCATAGCTGCCCAGAGTGCTACCGAAACGGTGCGGCTGTTCGCGCTGTAATTTCTGGTTGGACATTCCGGCAACGTCAATAAAGCCGCCCATCCCCAGCAGGGTGTTCAGGAAGAAGCGCGTAAAGTGCACCATCCCCTGATACGGATCGCCTTGCAGGAAATAGTTCACCATTACCGCTGGCTCTTCGAGGTTGCTGGTGAAGTTGCTTAACCCGTTACGGGCTGGCTGGGGAACATAGTCGCGCCACGCCACCGCGACCGGACGAACCAGATAAGGATCCAGCACGTTATAGTTGAAGTCATACATGGTGCGGTTGAACCCTTCTAAGGGATCGGAGCGCCCTGTTTGCTCGCCCGAGCTTGCGCAGCCCACGAGCAACGTGGTGCCCAGCGCAAGCGCCGACAGCCGAAGTTTCATAATTATCTCCCTGTTCAGTATGGCTATCGTTGATTGCCATCCGTAACGGAGCGACTGACGCCCCGTCTGTAAACGTGTAAGCGATTGTATCAGCACGTTTAGCGATGTCTACGCACACAATGGCGAACGGTAATCACCGCCGCAGTTATTTCAGCATAGCCTGGCTTTATCTTTTCGTTTCGCCGGCAATTTTATATTGGCTTTGAAAGAGATGTATCGCCTTTATTGCCTTTGTCAGGAATTTCAGAGCATCCCGACGGGGAACGCGCGAAAAGCCGCTACGCTTAATAGCAGGATCACCCAGCCCGGAGCAGTTATGAAGGAAATCAGTAAAGAAACAATTGGTGACAATGAAGACGAGCATGAAGTGGAAAGCGAGGAGAATAGCCGGGGCGAAAAAATAGAAGTGGATGAGGAACGTCTGCCCTCGCGGGCGATGGCAATCCACGAACATATTCGCCAGGATGGGGAAAAGGAGATGGAGCGCGACGCCATGGCGCTGCTGTGGTCCGCGATTGCCGCTGGCTTATCGATGGGCGCGTCGCTGCTGGCGAAAGGGATTTTTCACGTTCATCTGGAAGGGGTACCCGGCGGTTTTTTACTAGAGAGCCTTGGGTACACGTTTGGCTTTGTCATCGTCATTATGGCGCGCCAGCAGCTGTTTACGGAAAACACCGTCACCGCCGTACTGCCGGTAATGCAAAACCCGACCCTCGGTAACGTCGGCTTATTGCTGCGCCTGTGGGGCGTGGTATTGCTGGGTAACCTGATAGGGACTGGGATTGCGGCCTGGGCATTCGAATATATGCCAATATTTGATGAACCCACCCGTGATGCGTTCGTGAAAATTGGCATGGATGTGATGGAAAACACGCCGCTTGAGATGTTCTCAAACGCGATTATTTCAGGCTGGATTATCGCGACCATGGTATGGATGTTCCCATCCGCGGGCAGCGCAAAAATCGTGGTGATCATCCTGATGACCTGGCTTATCGCGCTGGCGGACACCACCCACATCGTTGTCGGCACCGTTGAAATTCTTTATTTAGTCTTTAACGGTACGCTGCACTGGAGCGATTTCTTCTGGCCATTCGCCATACCCACGCTTGCGGGAAATATCATCGGCGGGACCTTTATTTTCGCCCTGCTGAGCCACGCGCAAATCCGCAACGACATGTCCAACAAGCGCAAAGCTGAACTCAAGGCGAAGGAAAACGATGAAAAATCGACAAAAAAATCGGCCTGAGTGATGACTCTTTGAGCAGTCAGGCGGCATTGAGCTTAACGCTAAGTGTAAATAAGGCTATACTCGTGCCGCTTCGTCCCCTTAGTTAAATGGATATAACGAGCCCCTCCTAAGGGCTAGTTGCAGGTTCGATTCCTGCAGGGGACACTTTCCACGCGCTTAACCCCCCTCTTTTCTTTCTCAAGACCTTTAAATTATCTGAAAAATAAGAATTTTTTGTGGATATTCAAAGTTCAATCTTATGCAAATCAAGCACCTGCACCACTGTAGCTTTTTTAGTCAATTCACGTCATAGCACAGCAATAGTAACGGTGCTACATTATCGCGCCCACCCAACGTCAGCAGTGGACAGGCAAGGCCGTAAAGATCGGTAAAGCCTGCAACCCTGACCTCGTTCTCCGGTCTTAGTGGCATGTAGTAGTGCGAATGTGCGCTACGTTAACAGGCTTTACAAAGGTTCTCTATTTTGTCTGAATCCAATTTTAAACGTTCGTTTCTTCACCCGCGTTACTGGTTTACCTGGTTTGGTCTTGGCGTTCTCTGGCTGTTAGTACAACTTCCTTATCCGGTATTGCGTTTGCTGGGTTCGAAGCTCGGCAGCGCGTCTCGCCACTTCCTCAAGCGTCGTGAATCTATCGCCCGTAAAAATCTTGAGCTTTGCTTCCCGCAGTACAACGAGCAGCAGCGTGAAAAACTCATTTCCGAGAACTTCAAATCTATCGGAATGGCTTTACTCGAAACCGGTATGGCCTGGTTCTGGCCAGACGAGCGCGTACGTAAATGGTTTGATGTTGAGGGTCTGGAAAACCTGAAACGCGCGCAGATGCAAAACCGTGGCGTGATGGTTGTCGGCGTTCACTTTATGTCGCTGGAGTTGGGCGGTCGCGTCATGGGGCTGTGCCAGCCAATGATGGCAACCTATCGCCCGCATAACAGCCCGGTGATGGAGTGGGTGCAAACGCGCGGGCGCATGCGTTCCAACAAAGCGATGATCAGCCGCAACAACCTGCGCGGCATGGTCGGTGCGCTGAAAAAAGGCGAAGCCGTCTGGTTTGCGCCCGATCAGGATTATGGCCGTAAAGGCAGCAGCTTCGCCCCGTTCTTTGCGGTTCAGAACGTTGCCACGACTAACGGTACCTTCGTGATTTCTCGCCTGTCCGGTGCGGCGATGCTAACCGTGACCATGGTGCGAAAAGCGGATAAATCGGGCTACCGTCTGCATATCTCCCCTGAGATGGCTAACTACCCGGAAAAAGAGTGCGAAGCCGCTGCGTTCATCAATAAAGTAATCGAAACGGAAATCATGCGTGCGCCGGAGCAGTATCTGTGGATGCACCGCCGCTTCAAAACCCGCCCTCTCGGCGAAGCCTCACTCTATATCTAAGCCTCTTTTAAAGGTTAGTTTCGCTAAGAAACTAACCTTTTCAATCACCTGTCATTACCTTGTGAAACCTTTTTCTAACCGTCGCTCAACGGGAATTTATTGCGGCTTGAAATCAAACTGTCGCCGTTCCCCGACACTCGTAAGTTACTAAAATGATTTAAGAAAATGCCGCTTGTCACCCCTGTTTTTTAGGCGTACATTAGCGCCGTCTGGCAACAGGAAAGCACAGAATTCTGAGCTGAAGTTAGCGGTGAAAAGCCCGATTTCAGTTCTCTATCATCAGGTGGACTCTGTTTTTTAATGCGTACCACAAGATACGCGGAGCGATGAAACGTGAAATATTTCTTTATGGGCATTTCGGTGATTGTTTTAGTCTGGGCCGGAACCTTTGCTCTCATGATTTAGTCGAGAGAAACAAAAAAAACAGGAGCCATTGGCTCCTGTTTTTTTTCCGCTTTCCGGGATTACTCCGTGTTGCTTTTCGATGCCAGCAGCCCATCGGCACGGAACATGCTCTTGATGCCGCGCACCGCCTGGCGAATACGATCGCTGTTTTCGATCAGCGCAAAGCGCACGTGGGTATCACCATATTCGCCAAAGCCGACGCCCGGCGAGACACACACCTTCGCGTCCTGAAGCAGCTTTTTCGCAAACTCCAGCGACCCCATGTGCGCGTACTGCTCGGGAATTTTCGCCCACACGTACATCGACGCCTTCGGCATCTCGACCATCCAGCCCGCTTCATGCAGCCCTTTCACCAGCACGTCGCGACGACGCTTATACTGCGCGGCGATATCCTTCACGCACTGCTGATCCCCCTCCAGCGCCGCGATAGCCGCCACCTGCAACGGGGTGAATGTGCCGTAATCGTGGTAACTCTTAATACGCGCCAGTGCGCTCACCAGCGTTTTGTTACCCACCATAAAGCCAATGCGCCAGCCGGCCATGTTGTAGCTTTTGGAGAGCGTAAAGAACTCCACCGCCACATCCCGCGCGCCGGGAACCTGCATAATCGACGGGGCTTTCCAGCCGTCATACACGATGTCGGCATAGGCCAGATCGTGAACCACCAGCACGTCGTAGCGCTTAGCCAGCGCGACGACCTTCTCGAAGAAATCGAGCTCCACGCACTGGGCCGTCGGGTTTGACGGGAAGCCGAGGATCATCATCTTCGGTTTCGGGTAGCTTTCGCGAATGGCGCGTTCCAGCTCGTTGAAAAAGTCGACGCCCTCCACCAGCGGCACGGAGCGAACCTGCGCCCCGGCAATCACTGCACCGTAGATATGGATCGGGTAGCTTGGGTTTGGCACCAGCACGGTATCACCGTGATCCAGCGTCGCCAGCATCAGGTGCGCCAGCCCCTCTTTCGAGCCGATGGTGACAATGGCTTCGCTTTCCGGATCGATATCTACCTGATAGCGATCCTGATACCAGCGTGAAATCGCACGACGTAAACGAGGAATGCCGCGAGAGGTCGAGTAGCCATGCGTATCGGGACGCTGGGCAACGGTACATAATTTCTCGACGATGTGCGGCGGCGTAGGGCCGTCAGGGTTACCCATGCTGAAATCGATAATGTCTTCACCGCGCCGACGCGCAGCCATTTTCAGTTCAGCAGTAATATTAAAAACGTAAGGGGGTAAGCGATCGATGCGCGTAAAACGGCGTTCAGGACTGGAGTCAGCCATAATTTCCTCAGATTCACGTTAGCGCCCGGACCGTCCGAGCGACGCTGCCACGACTGTGGCGTGTTTATTAAATAACCTGAAAAAATTCCGGCTGTCGAGAGGGGAAGTAAAAAAAAGTCGTCAGCCTAAAACGGGAACGCAGATTTCCGTAAAAGCGGAACCGGTCGTGAAGAAACGAATCATTGTTTTCTGTTGTTTAACACAATGATATCAATATGATTACCTTCTCCACGGCCTCAGGAAAATAGCCGACCTATTTCAGCTACTCCGTGATAATCCCCTTTGAAAATTATGGTTTATCCTCATTTCATAAGAGTGATGCATAGCTGGTCATTATGCCGCAGGTTTTCTATCATAGATTTTTCCCGAATTCCCAGGTTCACCCGTGCACGAAATATTCAATATGCTCCTGGCGGTGTTTGACCGCGCGGCGTTAATGCTGATCTGCCTCTTCTTTCTGATCCGCATCCGCCTGTTTCGCGAGCTGCTCCATAAATCCGCCCACTCGCCGAAAGAACTGCTGGCGGTAACGGCAATTTTTTCCATGTTCGCCCTCTTCAGCACCTGGTCGGGTGTGCCGGTAGAAGGCTCGCTGGTGAACGTGCGCATTATCGCGGTGATGTCCGGCGGGATCTTGTTTGGCCCGTGGGTTGGGATTATCACCGGCGTGATTGCGGGCACCCACCGCTACCTGATCGATATCGGCGGCGTCACGGCGATCCCCTGTTTTATTACCAGCATCATCGCCGGGATCTTCTCCGGCATCATCAACCGTAAGATCCCGAAAAAGCAGCACTGGCGGGCGGGGATCATCGCCGGGATGATCTGCGAAACCCTGACCATGATTCTGGTGGTAGCCTGGGCGCCGACAACCGCGCTGGGGCTGGATATTGTCTCGAAAATCGGTATTCCGATGATCCTCGGCAGCGTCTGCATCGGGTTTATCGTGCTGCTGGTACAGAGCGTTGAGGGCGAAAAAGAGGCCAGCGCTGCCCGTCAGGCCAAGCTGGCGCTTGATATTGCCAACAAAACGCTGCCGCTGTTTCGCCACGTAAACGCCGAATCCCTGCGCCAGGTGTGCGACATCATCCGCCGGGACATTCACGCCGATGCCGTGGCTATCACCAATATCGACCACGTCCTGGCCTACGTTGGCGTGGGAGAGCACAACTACCGCGACAACGATGACACCATCAGCCCCACCACCCGCCAGGCGATTAACTACGGTAAAATAATCATTAAAAACAATGATGAAGCCCACCGGACCCCGGAAATTCACTCGATGCTGGTGATCCCGCTGTGGGAAAAAGGGGTCGTGACCGGGACGCTGAAAATTTATTACTGCCACGCGCACCAGATCACTTCAACGCTACAGGAGATGGCGATTGGCCTGTCGCAGATTATCTCGACCCAGCTTGAGGTCTCCCGCGCGGAGCAGCTGCGCGAGATGGCAAATAAGGCAGAGCTGCGCGCGCTGCAAAGTAAAATTAATCCCCATTTTCTGTTTAACGCGCTGAACGCCATTTCGTCCTCCATTCGCCTGAATCCGGACACCGCGCGCCAGCTGATTTTTAATCTGTCGCGCTATCTGCGCTACAACATTGAGTTGAACGACGACGAGCAGATCGACATCAAAAAAGAGCTGTATCAGATTAAAGACTACATCGCCATTGAGCAGGCGCGCTTTGGCGACAAGCTGACGGTCATCTACGATATCGATGAAGAGGTCAACTGCGTGATCCCAAGCCTGCTGATCCAGCCGCTGGTGGAAAACGCCATCGTCCACGGCATTCAGCCCTGCAAAGGCAAAGGGGTGGTGACCATCAGCGTAACCGAGAGCGGCAACCGCGTGCGCATTGCGGTGCGCGATACCGGGCACGGTATCGATCCAAAAGTCATTGAGCGCGTGGAGTCAAACGAGATGCCGGGCAATAAAATTGGCCTGTTAAACGTGCATCACCGGGTCAAGCTGCTGTACGGCGAGGGGCTGCATATTCGCCGTCTGGAGCCGGGCACCGAGATAGCCTTTTATGTCCCGCACGAACGCACTGCCGTGCAGACGCCGATTTCCTTGCTGCCATAGGCCGGAGTAACCGATGAACGTTATCATCGTAGAAGATGAGTTTCTGGCTCAACAGGAGCTGAGCTGGCTGATTAAAACACACAGCCAGATGGAGATTGTGGGCACGTTCGACGATGGACTGGACGTGCTGAAGTTTTTGCAGCACAACCGGGTCGACGCCATTTTCCTGGATATCAACATACCTTCTCTGGACGGCGTGCTGCTGGCGCAAAACATCAACCAGTTTGCCCATAAGCCGTTTATCGTGTTCGTTACCGCCTGGAAAGAGCATGCGGTCGAGGCGTTCGAGCTGGAGGCGTTCGATTACATCCTCAAGCCCTATCAGGAATCGCGGATTGTCAGCATGTTGCAAAAGCTGGAGGCCGCCTGGCAGCAGCAGAGCGCACCGGCGGCGGCCAGCCCGGTCACGCGCGAAAATGACACCATCAATCTGGTGAAAGACGAGCGGATCATCGTGACGCCCATCGACGATATTTATTACGCCGAAGCCCACGAGAAGATGACCTTTGTCTATACCCGCCGCGAATCCTACGTGATGGCAATGAACATCACCGAGTTTTGCAGCAAGCTGCCGGCGGCGCATTTTTTCCGCTGCCACCGCTCGTTTTGCGTCAATCTCAATAAGATCCGCGAGATCGAGCCGTGGTTTAACAACACCTACATTTTGCGGCTAAAGGATCTGGATTTTCAGGTGCCGGTGAGTCGCAGCAAGGTGAAAGAGTTTCGCCAGCTGATGCACTTATGAGGAACCCCTCTCCGACGGGAGAGGGGTTTAAAAACTTACAGAACCTGACCCAACACCTGACGCAGGTGCGCCCCCGATCCCAGCAGGCCCGGGTTGTCATGCACAATCAGAAACACCGGGATGTCCTGCACGTAGCTTCTGAAGCGGCCTTTATCTTCAAACCCGCCGCGGAAACCGGATGCGGTAAAGAAGTCGAGGAAGCGCGGCACAATTCCACCCGCGATATAGACGCCGCCAAAGGTGCCAAGGTTCAGCGCCAGGTCACCGCCGAAACGCCCCATGATCACGCAGAACAGGGACAGCGCACGACGACAGTCGATGCACGAATCCGCCAGCGCGCGCTCGGTAATATCTTTTGGTTTCAGATTTTCCGGCAGACGACCGTCCGATTTCACGATCGCGCGGTACAGGTTCACAAGGCCAGGGCCAGAGAGCACGCGCTCGGCGGATACGTGTCCGATCTCGGCGCGCAGCTCTTCCAGGATAATCCCCTCTTCTTCGCTGTTCGGCGCAAAATCAACGTGCCCGCCTTCACCCGGCAGGCTAATCCAGCGCTTGTCGACATGAACCAGATGCGACACGCCAAGCCCGGTTCCCGCGCCGTAAACGGCAATGGGTTTACCTTCAACCGGGGCCGTGCCGCCAAACTGGATCAGGTGTTCTGGCTTTAACATCGGGATAGCCATGGAGACCGCAGTAAAGTCGTTGATGATTTCCAGATGCGCGAAACCGAGGTTTTTTTTCATTTCGGCGATAGAGAATGCCCAGGTGTGGTTGGTCATCGCCACCCAGTCGCCGGTAATCGGACAGGCAATGGCGATACACCCGTCCTCAACGCTGACCTTATGCTCCTCAAGATACACACGCACAACGGCCTCCAGGCTTGGATAATCCAGCCCTGAGTAGGTTTTCGCCTGGGAGATTTCACCGCTGTTTACATCGCATAATGCAAGGCGTGCGTTCGTGCCGCCCACATCACCTACCAAAGCATACTTTGTCATTCTTCTACTGCTCCGCTAAAGTCAGAATAAATCTTTGGGACACTGTAATTTCAAGGCTGGATAACAACAACGACCAGAACTCAGTCGCCCCAGGATACTCGATCTTCGTCACAGAATAACTTTACCGTTTCAGCATCTTTTGCACTATTGCCAAAAGGTCGATTGTGCAAAGTAACGTATTGCGTTTTGTACAAGGAAATCATCATGCTCCATCCGCGAGCCAGAACCATGCTTTTGCTGGCCGTTCCAGCGCTCATCATTGGTATTGCCTCAAGCCTTGTCCTTATCGTCGTGATGAAGGTCGCGGCGGTGCTGCAAACGATGCTGTGGGGCGCGTTGCCGCAACAGCTGGGCGTCAGCATCGACTCTCCCGGATGGATAATCGGGATGCTGACGCTGACCGGCATCGCGGTGGGCCTGGTGGTGCGCTTTAGCCCCGGCCACGCGGGGCCTGACCCGGCGATGGAGCCGCTGATTGGCGCCCCGGTGAACCCGTCGGCGTTACCGGGGCTGATTATTGCCCTGATTATTGGTCTGGCGGGCGGCGTCAGCCTCGGGCCGGAGCATCCCATTATGGCGGTGAATATCGCGCTGGCAGTCTATCTTGGCTCGCGTGTTTTCCCCCGGGTCGGCGCGCTGGACTGGACCATCCTCGCCTCGGCAGGCACGATTGGCGCACTCTTTGGCACCCCCGTTGCCGCCGCGCTGATTTTCTCGCAGACCCTGAGCGGCAATAACGACGTCCCGCTCTGGGACAGGCTGTTTGCCCCACTGATGGCCGCCGCCGCCGGGGCGCTGACCACCAGCCTGTTTTTCCATCCCCACTTCTCGCTGCCCATTCCCCACTACGGGCAGATGCAAATCGCCGATATTTTCAGCGGTGCGATTGTGGTGGCCATCGCCATTGCCCTCGGGATGGTGGCGGTCTGGTGTCTTCCGCGCCTGCATCGCCTGATGCATCAGCTTAAGCATCCGGTGCTGATCCTCGGCGCGGGCGGTTTTATCCTCGGCATTCTCGGGGGCATCGGCGGGCCGGTTACGCTGTTTAAAGGGCTGGATGAGATGCAGCAGCTTGCTTTCAGCCAGGTGTTTACGGTGTCGGATTATCTTCTGTTTGCCCTGATTAAGCTGGCCGCGCTGGTGGTGGCATCTGCCTGTGGTTTTCGCGGCGGTCGTATCTTCCCGGCGGTGTTTATCGGCGTGGCGCTGGGGCTGATGCTGCACGAGCACGTGGATGCGGTTCCGGCCTCAATCACCGTTGCCTGTTCGATTCTGGGTTTAGTGCTGGTGGTGACGCGCGATGCGTGGCTGAGCCTGTTTATGGCGGCGGTAGTGGTGCCGGATACCACGCTGATCCCGCTGCTCTGTATCGTCATGTTGCCCGCCTGGCTTCTGCTGGCGGGCAAACCGATGCTGATGGCCTGGCGAAACGACAAATAGTCAGGCGCTGTTGCGCGCCTCCAGCGCTTTGGTAATGGCCCCGAGCAGCGGCGGGATATCCGCTTTGGGCAGCATCACTTCGATAAGCGAAAGTCGTTCGTGGTGCGCCACTTTCTCCAGCACGTCGGCCAGCTCGCTGGCCTCGCTCACCCGCCAGCACTCTGCCTGCGGATCCAGGCTCAGCGCCTGTGGGATCTGCGTCCAGTTCCACAGCGCGATATCGTTATAGCGCTGCTCCGGCCCGTGGATCGCCCGCTCCACCGTGTAGCCCTCGTTGTTCAGCACCAGAATAATCGGCCGCTGTTTATCCCGCAGCATCGACCCCAGCTCCTGAATGGTGAGCTGCGCCGCGCCGTCCCCGGTGAGCACAATCACCCGCCGCTGCGGACAGGCGGTTTGCGCCCCAAACGCCGCCGCCAGGGTGTAGCCAATCGACCCCCAGATAGGCTGAACGATAAAGTTCACGTCCGACGGTAAGCGCAGCGAGAAGGCCCCAAAGGCAGAGGTGCCCTGGTCGGCAAGAATGATATCTCCCGGGCGGATGAAGGTTTGCAGCGTACTCCAGAAGCTCTCCTGGGTAAGCTCGCCCTGCGCCACCTCCGGCGTAAAGGCGCGCGACTGAGCGGGCGCCGCTCCAGCATTACGCTGTTTGCACAGCTCCGCCAGCGTGTCTATCGCCTGGCCCATCGGAATGCCCGTAAACCAGACGTCCCCCACTCGCGAGGCGTGAGGCTGCACCTCGATGGTTTGCGCCGGGCTGAGCTGATGGGTAAACCCAGCGGTCAGGGTATCGGTAAAGCGCGTGCCGATGCAGAGCACCGTATCCGCCCCTTCGATCGCCTCTCTCACCGCGTCGTTGCTGGCGGAGCCGCCATAGGTGCCGTAAAAGCCCGGCTGGCGCTCATCGAAAATCCCCTTGCCCATCAGCATGGTGGCGTGGGCCATCGGCGTCTCTTTCACCCATTTCTGAACGGCCTGCTTTAACCCGTGGCGAAGCACCAGAAAATCCGCCAGCAGCGCGGTGCGTTGACCTTCAGCAAGACGTTTTTTCGCCGCCTCGCGGAAGGCCTCCAGGCAGCCGCGATCGGCGTGAGCGGGCTTCCCAGTGAGAGCGCTTACAGGCGGCGTGGCCGCTTTTTTTGCCACGTCGGCAGGCAACATCAGATAGCCGGGACGACGCTCGCGCAGCATGGTGGTCAGCACCCTGTCGATTTCATAGCAGGCGTTTTGCTCGGTCAGAACGGCCTGCGCCACGGTGACGGGCTCGCTCATACGGTAGAAATGGCGGAACTCCCCATCGCCCAGGGTGTGGTGAAGCAGTTCGCCTCGCTGCTGGGCGGCCATCGCCGGTGCGCCGACGATATGCAGCACCGGAACATACTCCGCGAAACTTCCCGCGATGCCGTTCATGGCGCTTAATTCCCCGACGCCAAATGTCGTCAGCAGCGCGGCAAAGCCTTTACAGCGGGCGTAGCCGTCTGCGGCATACGAGGCGTTCAGCTCGTTGGCACAGCCCACCCAACAGATGTCCGGGCTGTCTATGACGTGGTCGAGAAATTGCAGGTTATAGTCGCCAGGCACGCCAAACAGATGATCGGCACCACAATCTGTAAGGCGTTCAAGCAGGTAATCGGCGACGCAGTACGGGGTTCGCATAACAGGTGTCCTTCTGACGTTGACCTCACCTTGAGTATTAAAGAAGCGTGATAGCTGTCCAGAATTGTCAGAAAGAAGGCGCTGGAACGTATACTTTACAAAAAAGAGTGCGCTATTCTCCTTTTCGTCACGTTTGTGTAAACGTATACACCACGCTTTATTTTCCACGCCAGAGGTCACGAGAATGGGTTATCAGCCTGACGAAAATCGTTATCAGACAATGCAGTACCGCCGCTGCGGACAGAGCGGCCTTAAGTTGCCCGCCGTATCTCTTGGGCTTTGGCACAATTTCGGCGACACCACGCTGATTGAAAACAGCCGTCAACTTTTACAGCGCGCCTTTGATTTAGGCATTACCCACTTTGACCTTGCCAATAACTACGGCCCACCGCCGGGCTCCGCCGAGCGTAACTTTGGCCGCATTTTGCAGGAAGATTTTCTGCCGTGGCGCGACGAGCTGATTATCTCCACCAAAGCGGGCTACACCATGTGGGACGGCCCCTACGGAGACTGGGGTTCGCGAAAATATCTGATATCGAGCCTCGATCGGAGCCTGAAACGCATGGGGCTTGAGTATGTCGATATTTTCTATCACCACCGTCCTGACCCGGAAACGCCGCTTCTGGAAACCATGAAAGCGCTTGACCATATCGTGCGCCAGGGCAAAGCCCTGTACGTGGGGCTGTCAAATTACCCGGCAGAGCTGGCGCGTCAGGCGATTGGAATTCTCAACGATCTGGGTACGCCGTGCGTTATCCACCAGCCGAAGTATTCGATGTTTGAGCGCGCCCCGGAAGCGGGCCTGCTGGACGTGCTGGCGGAGAATGGCGTGGGATGTATTCCCTTCTCGCCGCTGGCGGGCGGACAGCTGACGAACCGCTATCTGAACGGCATTCCACAGGATTCACGGGCGGCCAGCGGGAGTAAGTTCCTCAATCCGGACCAGCTAACTGATGAAAAGCTGGCAAAAGTGCGCGAGCTGAACGCGCTGGCGGAGCAGCGCGGGCAGAAGCTGTCGCAAATGGCACTGGCCTGGGTGCTGCGCCACGACGCGGTCACCTCGGTGCTGATTGGCGCCAGCAAAACGGCGCAAATCGAGGACGCGGTCGGGATGCTCGATAACCGTCATTTCAGCGAGCAGGAGCTGGCAACCATCGATGCGATCCTGAACGGAACAAAATAACCGCACTTTTAGCAAAACGTGCTCTTATCATTCAATTCGGAGTTGAGGCGATTAAACGGATATTTACCAAACCGTAATATTGCGCTAACAGGCCGCACGCGGCCCCGATCGTGAAGGAGAAGAGTATGTTCAGGTCACTGATTCTTGCAGCGGTACTGCTGGCTTCAGCACCGCTGGTCGCCACAGCTGGCGAAATCACCCTGTTGCCATCAGTAAAATTACAAATTGGCGATCGCGACAATTACGGTAACTACTGGGACGGTGGCGGCTGGCGCGACCGTGACTACTGGCATCGTCATTATGAATGGCGTAAAGACCGCTGGTGGAGACATGATAACGGCCGCCATCGCGGCTGGGATAACCGTAAAGCCTACGAGCGCGGCTATCGCGAAGGCTGGAGCGACCGTGACGACCGTCGCGGCGGCTGGGGCCACGGCCCGGGTCGTGGACATGGCCACGGTCACGGCGGCGGACATCGCCACTAATCGACATCATGCATTAAAAAGGAGCCTTTTCGGGCTCCTTTCTTTTTTCTACAGTCCTAACGCCGTTCCGACCAGTAGCCACAGGTTGAGCGCCACCACGACTACCACAATGGCCCAGCCAGTCCGTTTCACCAGCGTGGTATTCACCAGATCGCCCATCAGCGACTTATCGCTAGTAAAGATCAGCAGCGGAACCAGCGCCAGCGCGATACCAAAGCTCAGCAGCACCTGGCTCATCACCAGAATACGGGTAGGATCGAGGCCCATCAGGATCACAATAAACGACGGCAGCATGGTGACGGCACGGCGCACCCACAGCGGGATATGAAAGCGCACAAACCCCTGCATTACCACCTGCCCGGCCAGGGTGCCAACCACCGTAGACGACAGACCGGCAGCCACAAGGCTCAGGCCAAAAATAGTCGCCGCCGCATGGCTTAACAGCGGCTCGAGCGTCAGATAGGCCTGATCGAGATCGGCCACGCCCGTATGCCCGTTAAAATGGAATGCCGCCGCCGCCGTCGCCATCATCGCCAGGTTTACAAAACCGGCAATGGTCATTGCAATCGCCACATCCCATTTCGTCGCCGAGTAGCGCTCTTCACGCGTGCCCCCGTGCAGATGCTGGGTTAATGAAGAGTGCAGATAAATGACGTGCGGCATAATGGTTGCGCCCAGCACCCCGGCGGCGAGGAACACCGCTTCGGAGGTCGGAAGCGACGGGATCACCATCCCTTTACCAAGCTCTACCAGACTCGGCTGGGAGAAAATCAGCTCAACAATGTAGGCCGCGGCCACGAACAGCAGCAGACCGCCGATCACCTTTTCGAGCGGCTTTTGACCGCGGCGCTGAAGCATAAGAATAAGGAAGGTCGCAATCCCGGTGAGCACCGCCCCCTGTAATAAGGACACGCCGAGAATGAGTTTGAAACCAATCGCCGCGCCAATGAACTCGGCGAGGTCGGTGGCCATCGCAATGATTTCGGCCTGGATCCAGTAAAACCACACCGCCGGACGCGGATAATGGTCGCGGATCTGCTCCGCCAGGTTTTTGCCCGTGGCGATACCCAGCTTAGCGGACAACATCTGGATCAGCATCGCCATCAGGTTTGCCCAGACAACCACCCACAGCAGCTTATAGCCGAAGCTGGCCCCGGCCTGAATGTTGGTCGCAAAGTTACCCGGATCGATGTAGCCAATGGCAGCAATGAACGCAGGTCCCATTAATGCGAACCGCAGCTTGCGCGCTGCCCTTCCACTGCTACCCTCTACGCGACTGTTTGTCATGTCTGCCTCTGAAATATAGCCTTTGCTATGTTTAATGCTATCAAAATGAGAATGATTATCAAGATCATTTAAAATGGTTGTATTGATTTCTCTGATAGCAAAGAACGATAGGTGGGCAGGTAAGCGTGTCGATCTCACAGAATGTGAAATCTCGCAGTCATTTGTGAAGCGTAGCACACAAACTTAACTTTTCACTCATTTACCTAACATAACAAAAATGTATTGTTGATCACTATTTTTGAGACTCGTCACAGGATGTGACTATAGTGTGGCTTTGATCTCGTTTTCTTTATCCTTGTTACATAGAATGTGCACGGAAATTAAACCTGCCTCAAATTTGGAGCAAATATGGACCGCGTCCTTCACTTTGTCCTGGCACTCGTTGTCGTTACTGCGCTTGCGTTGCTGGTCAGCCATGACCGCAAAAAGATCCGCATTCGCTATGTTGTTCAGCTTCTTGTTATTGAAGTTTTACTCGCGTGGTTCTTCCTGAACTCCAACGTGGGGCTTGGCTTCGTGAAAGGCTTCTCCGAAATGTTTGAAAAACTGCTCGGATTCGCCAACGAAGGCACCAACTTCGTGTTCGGTAAAATGAACGACGAAGGCCTGGCGTTCTTCTTCCTGAAAGTTCTGTGCCCAATCGTCTTCGTTTCTGCGCTGATTGGTATTCTGCAACACATCCGTATTCTGCCGATCGTCATTCGCGCCATCGGTACCGTGCTGTCGAAAGTTAACGGCATGGGCAAACTGGAATCCTTCAACGCCGTAAGCTCGCTGATCCTCGGTCAGTCTGAGAACTTTATCGCGTATAAAGATATTCTGGGCAAAATGTCCCGCAACCGCATGTACACCATGGCAGCGACGGCAATGTCTACCGTTTCCATGTCTATCGTGGGCGCGTACATGACCATGCTGGAACCGAAATACGTTGTCGCGGCTCTGGTTCTGAACATGTTCAGCACCTTTATCGTGCTGTCCCTGATCAACCCATACCGCGTGGAAGAAGGCGAAGAGAACCTGCAAATGGCGAATTTGCACGAGGGTCAGAGCTTCTTCGAAATGCTGGGTGAGTACATTCTGGCCGGTTTCAAGGTGGCGATTATCGTTGCGGCGATGCTGATCGGTTTCATCGCACTGATTTCCGCGCTGAACGCCCTGTTCGCTGCCGTGCTGGGTATCTCCTTCCAGGGTATCCTGGGCTACATCTTCTACCCGGTTGCCTGGGTGATGGGCGTGCCTTCAAGCGAAGCGTTGCAGGTTGGCAGTATCATGGCAACCAAACTGGTGTCTAACGAATTCGTGGCGATGATGGATCTTCAGAAAATTGCCGGCACGCTCTCTCCGCGGGCTGAAGGCATTATCTCTGTGTTCCTGGTCTCCTTCGCGAACTTCTCTTCTATCGGTATCATCGCAGGCGCGATTAAAGGCCTGAACGAAGAGCAAGGTAACGTGGTTTCTCGCTTCGGCCTGAAGCTGGTTTACGGCTCAACGCTGGTGAGCGTACTGTCTGCCTCTATCGCAGCGCTGGTACTCTAAGCCATACCGAAAAGAAAACCGGGAGCCCTAAGCTCCCGGTTTTTTTATGCCTGTAATTCCGCAAGCGGCGTCGGTTTTCCTAACAGATAGCCTTGCAGGTAATCCACACCAAAGCGCAGCAGCATCTCTCGCTGCTCGGGCGTTTCCACAAACTCCGCCACCACGCACAGGGACCTGGTCTTCGCCAGATTGCAGATGGACTGCACAATCATCGCATCCATGCTGTCGGTGCAGATATCCTTCACGAAGCAACCATCAATCTTGATGATATCGGCCTCCAGGCGCTTAAGGCGCTCATAGTTGGCATAGCCGGTACCAAAGTCATCAATAGCAATACGGAAACCGTCATCCCGCAGCTGCTGAATGTTGTTGATGCTGATTTCTGAATTCGAAAACGCCTGCTCTTCGGTGATTTCAATCACCACCGCCTCCGGGGAAACCCCGTACCGTTCAAACAGGTTCACCACTTCGGTGGCCACCTCTTTGTGCATCAGCGTCAGCGGCATCAGGTTGACGGAAAAACGGGTGTCATGGTGCGCCACGGGGTTGGCGTTGAGCCAGATAAGCAGATGCTCGAGCACGCTGATGTCGAAACGGTGGCTCAGGTTAAACTGCGCAATCAGCGGAATAAACCGGTCCGGGGTAATAATTTCCCCGTCGCTTTCCAGCCGCGTCAGGATCTCGTGATAGCCCTTGCCCTCGGCGTTTTGAATCGGCTGGGCATACAGACGGATACCGCCCGCCTCCAGCGCGCGCTTAATGCGCCCTAGCATCAGCACCCGGTCGGTGGTTTGCCCGGAAACGGTCTCCACGCTGTTGGTTAACGCCAGAACGTTATGCGTGGCGCAGGATTGCTCCGACAGCCAGCTGAGCTGCCCCAGCGTGTGATGCAGGTTTTCACCGTTCGCCACCTCGCCCCAGGAGGCGCCAAATTCGATATCCAGCCCGGTGTTGTTCCAGAAAATCTTGCGGCTATTCAGCCTGTCAATCATATGCTGCAACCGCTCGGCGGTTTCCGGGCCCAGCAGAACCAGCACCAGCTCGCTTCCCGGCAGCTGGAAGAGCTGCTCATCTTTTTGCAGGTACGGTTGCAGAGACGTCGTGATGGCGCGTTTGCAATGTACGCGCATCAGAATGCCGTAGTGACGGCTGAGGAACTCCAGATTATCCATCCGCAGGCAGCAGATTTTCGCGTCAGGATGAACCTCCAGAAACGCCTCCAGCGCGCGAATGTTTGGCAATCCCGTTAGCGGATCGGTTAACGCCCTCTCCTGCCAGCCTCGCTTCATCCATTCGCTACGACGATAAATGCGCGACATATACATTAAACAGATCGCGAACGAGATCAGCACCGACAGGATAAAGGAGAGCGAATAGCCCGATTCCACGCCGTTGAGGAAGTTATAGTTATAAGTCAACAGCACCAGCGCGGAGGCCGCCCACAGCAACGAGATAAGGGCGTAGCTCAACCGGCTAATACCGAGGGTAAAGAGAATAAAAATGACTGGCATTAAATAACCGGCGATTATATCCGACTCAAAAGGCGCGCATAAAATCGCGACGGTAAACACCAGAATCATAAGCCAAATTACTATATAAAGCGGTTGGTTACGGGTCAGTAATGGCTTAAGACTTTGCCGCCAGAATGCGTTGGCATAGCGGGGACTAATTATCATTCTTAATGGATAATAGAACATCATGGTAAATATAAGCGACGCACAAATCAGGCTTTGAATATCCACAATGTTATAAATTGCTGTCCCTTCACCGAAAAAGGTAGAAATGGTGACCGGAAAATCAAATAAATATCCGGCAAGATACATCGTCAATTTAATGCCTACCGGCACCATAAATCCGAGCCAGAAAATTCTGATACCAATATATTTGTTAGGCAAACAGTGACGCCAGCGCTTGCCCAGCATCAGGCGAACCAGGCCACAGACGGCGAACACGGAGAAGGTTTGACAGAACAACAGGACGAGATGCTGTAGCGGTGCTAAATTGATGTTGTATATATTGTTAACAATCAAACCGATCAGAATGGGAATAACGGCCCGTCGGCCAAATAATAAAACGATCGACAGCATGACGCTTAATGGCAACCATGCTAAATAAACATCATGTCCATTTACCATTGCGCGCGGAGAAATGTAGCGAGAAAGCGGAACGGCTACCAGACAAAGCAGTAACGCAATCATAAATATCTTTACATTATTGACATTTTTACTGTTCATTAAGGTAAATAAAGGAATATTCCATTCTTAACATTGACGGAGTGGATAGTATGTTTATTAATTGCGCGAAGCAAGTTTAAGTCTATTAATAGACCGCTTTATTGATTTGGATTGAGGCGAGGTATAAAAAAAAGCCATTATCGCAACAAAAAGCGTATGAGAATGTTACAAAGGCATAAAAAAACCCCCGTCTTTCGACGAGGGTTTAAATTTTGGTGGAGCTAAGCGGGATCGAACCGCTGACCTCTTGCATGCCATGCAAGCGCTCTCCCAGCTGAGCTATAGCCCCACATGTGACTTTACATACCGTACTCTGTTGGGTTCAGAGTTTGGTGGAGCTAAGCGGGATCGAACCGCTGACCTCCTGCATGCCATGCAGGCGCTCTCCCAGCTGAGCTATAGCCCCATCGTAAAGCTGTCATGTTGACGGGCGGCATAATATGAATTCCACCGCAGAGTGTCAACGGCAAAATGATCCCCGCCCTCTCAACCGCCGAAAAATCATGCAATTGAATCACTTTGCGAGCCGACTCGCAGTCAGGAGTTAAGCCTGTCACGTTTTCACGTTAAACAGTGCTATAAAATGAACCACTAATTAACCCTATTTTTATTCAGGAAATAGCATGATCAAGGAACGAATGACGCCTGAAGAGCTGGCCCTGCTCACCGGCTATAGCCGACAGACCATCAATAAATGGGTACGTAAAGAGGGTTGGATTACATCGCCAAAGCCAGGCGTTCAGGGGGGTAAAGCGCGCCTGGTACACGTTAACGAAAAGGTCAGAGAATTTATTCGCAGCGCGCGCCGGGCGTCAGATACCCCTGACCTGCCGGAGAGCGCATACCAGGACGGTTCGATCCACGCTTTACTTATGACGCTGGCGAATGAAATGACGCCGGATGAGCAAAAGCAGCTGACATCGCTGTTGCTGCGGGAAGGGATTACCGGATTGTTACAACGCTTAGGGATACGCGACCAGAACTGATATGAAAAGATTACGCAGTAAAATGACGACCGAGGAGCTGGCAGACAGTTTAGGCATCGCCAGACAAACCGTTAATCGCTGGGTGCGCCAGCAGGGATGGAAAACAGAAGGCATTAACGGCGTAAAAGGCGGACGAGCACGGTTGATTCACGTTGATGCCCGCGTGCGCGAGCACATTATGAGCATTCCGGCCATTCGTAACCGTCAGGCAATTTACCAGCTGGCAGAATCGCCCTCCCACTATGGCAGCCCGAGATCCTCTGGCCTGCTACCGCAAATTATCGATTCTCTGGAAAACTTAACCCTGATTGAGCAAGAGCGGCTTCACGTTCTGCTTGCACGAGAAGGGATCCACGGGTTTCTGAACCGCCTCGGCATTGCCGAATTACAGGCATAAAAAAACGGCAGGTCACCCTGCCGTTGTTCTTATCAGAAGCGCAATTACTGCTGGCTTTCACGTTCAGCGATAAAGCCCAGCGCCTTGTTGATACGCGCTACGCTGCGGGTTTTGCCGATCGCGTGAACGGTAACGTCCAGAGCCGGAGACTGACCCGCCCCTGTTACCGCAACGCGCAGCGGCATCCCGACTTTACCCATGCCCACTTCCAGCTCGTCGGCAGTCGCCTGAATCGCGTGGTGAACATTTTCAGCGGTCCATTCGGTAATGGCAGCCAGCTTGTCGCGCACCACTTCCAGCGGCTGACGCGCAACCGGACGCAGGTGTTTCTTGGCGGCGTCCGCATCAAATTCGTCGAACTCTTCATAGAAGTAACGGCAGCTTTCCGCGATCTCTTTCAGCGTCTTACAACGCTCGCCAAGCAGTTTCACCAGATCGGCCAGTTCCGGGCCGGTGCGGGTGTCGATATTTGCCTGCTCAATATGCCATTGCAGATAGGTCGCAACGTACTCTGGCTGCATGGTGTTGATATAGTGGTGGTTCAGCCACAGCAGCTTATCGGTGTTGAACGCGCTGGCGGATTTGCTGACCGCGCCCAGAGAGAACAGGTTGATCATCTCTTCGCGGCTGAAGATCTCCTGGTCACCGCTGGACCAGCCCAGACGCACCAGATAGTTCAGCAGCGCTTCAGGCAGGTAGCCATCATCACGATACTGCATGACGCTCACCGCACCGTGACGTTTAGACAGTTTTTTACCGTCGTCACCGTTGATCATCGACACGTGCGCGTAAACCGGCACTGGCGCATTCAGCGCTTTCAGGATGTTGATCTGGCGCGGGGTGTTGTTGATATGGTCTTCACCGCGGATAACGTGGGTAATTTCCATATCCCAGTCATCGACAACCACGCAGAAGTTATAGGTAGGAGAACCATCGGTACGACGGATAATCAGATCGTCCAGCTCCTGGTTGCTGAATTCGATCGGGCCACGGATCTGGTCATCAAAGATAACGGATCCTTCCTGCGGGTTCGCAAAACGCACCACGCACGGCTCGTCAGCGGCATGTTCGCTATGGTCGTGGCGGCAGCGGCCGTCGTAACGCGGTTTTTCACCGTTTGCCATCTGCTCTTCACGCAGCGCATCCAGACGTTCTTTCGAGCAATAGCATTTATATGCGGTGCCCGTGACCAGCATCTCGTCAATCACGGCGTTGTAGCGGTCAAAACGTTTGGTCTGGAAGTACGGGCCTTCATCCCACTCCAGGTTCAGCCAGTTCATACCATCCATAATGGCTTCGATTGCTTCCGGCGTAGAGCGCTCAAGATCGGTGTCTTCAATACGCAGCACGAACTCGCCCTTGTTATGGCGTGCAAAAAGCCAGGAATAGAGAGCAGTACGTGCACCACCGACGTGCAGATAGCCTGTCGGGCTAGGCGCGAAGCGAGTTTTGATTTTCATGAAATGGCCTTACGTTATAAAGATGCCGCTAATCGGCAAATCCTGGGGAAAAAACGATGGGCAATATTCTATCACTGTGGGGGGATTCCTCAATGTTGATCCCTGTCTCGGCATCGAGTTTGCTATTTTTGTTTAGAAATCATGCGCGATAGACCGTTTCGCGATCGTTTTGTTTAATTTTACGACGAACGAATAAAAACTTTAGAAAAGGCGTTGACTCATTTTCAACTCTCCCTATAATGCGACTCCACACAGCGGGGGTGATTAGCTCAGTTGGTAGAGCATCTCCTTTACACGGAGGGGGTCGGCGGTT